>NZ_MQAD01000027.1:0-13444 GCF_001996285.1 Anoxybacillus kestanbolensis
ACGTTTCTTTTTCCCCAAGCATCATACTGATACTGTGCCACAACATTACCATTTGCATCGGTTAATGCCGTGACATCACCGTGACCGTTGACATGATAATAGTAAGTTACTCCGCCTTTGGTCATCGTGATTGGGTGATCATATATTTGAGGAGTTACCCCAAATTTTTTCTCCAAATGAAATAAAAAGAACCTAACCGAATGATTCGGTTAGGTTCCCTTGCTTAAGCATTATTTTTTCAGATTATAGAACGATTTAATGCCGTTGTAAATCGCCGTGTCGCCAAGTTGATCTTCGATGCGAAGCAATTGATTGTATTTCGCCACTCGGTCTGTACGAGAAGGTGCACCTGTTTTAATTTGACCAGCGTTTGTCGCAACAGCGATGTCAGCGATTGTGCTGTCTTCTGTTTCACCAGAACGGTGAGAAATAACTGCTGTGTAACCAGCGCGTTTTGCCATTTCAATGGCATCAAATGTTTCTGTTAATGTACCGATTTGGTTCACTTTAATAAGGATAGAGTTACCTACACCTTTTTCAATACCCTCAGCAAGTTTCTTCGTATTTGTTACGAATAAGTCGTCACCAACAAGTTGAACTTTTTTGCCAAGGCGCTCTGTTAATAACTTATGACCAGCCCAGTCGTTTTCGTCTAAACCGTCTTCGATCGAAATGATCGGATATTTGTTGACAAGCTCCTCATACCAAGCAACCATCTCTTCAGACGTTTTCACAACGCCTTCGCCTTCTAAATGGTATTTGCCTGTTTCTTTGTTATATAGCTCAGAAGACGCCACGTCCATCGCAAGCATCACTTCTGTACCTGGTTTGTAGCCAGCTTTTTCAATCGCTTCAATGATCGTTTCAAGCGCTTCTTCGTTTGATTTTAAGTTTGGCGCGAATCCGCCTTCATCACCAACTGCTGTGTTGTAACCTTTTGCTTTTAATACTGATTTTAAGCTATGGAAAATTTCTGCTCCCATGCGAAGCGCTTCACGGAAGTTCGGTGCGCCAACTGGCATAATCATAAATTCTTGGATATCGACGTTGTTATCCGCATGCGCACCGCCGTTTAAAATGTTCATCATTGGAACAGGCAACGTTTTTGCATTAAATCCGCCTAAATATTGATATAGAGGAACGCCTAAATAGTCAGCAGCTGCGCGTGCAACAGCCATTGAAACGCCTAAAATTGCGTTTGCACCTAATTTTCCTTTATTTTCTGTACCGTCTAACGCAATTAATGCACGGTCGATAGCAACTTGCTCTGTCACATCGTAGCTACCAATTAATGCTGGCGCGATGACTTCGTTTACGTTTTTCACTGCTTGTAATACACCTTTACCAAGGTAGCGACCTTTGTCGCCATCACGCAATTCAACCGCTTCATACTCACCTGTTGACGCTCCACTCGGTACAAGGGCACGTCCGAATGCACCTGATTCTGTGTATACTTCTACCTCTACTGTCGGATTGCCGCGAGAGTCTAATACTTCACGAGCATAAATGTCAATGATTGTTGGCATCGTTCATCTCTCCTTTAGTTTATTTTTGAATTAACGTTTTTCCTGTCATTTCTTTCGGTTGTTGTAATCCGAGCAAATCAAGCATCGTTGGCGCTAAGTCCCCTAAAATGCCATCTTGGCGAAGCGTAATGCCTTTTTTCGTTACGATGACCGGAACCGGATTTGTCGTATGCGCCGTATTCGGACTGCCGTCTGGATTTAATACTTCGTCCGCATTTCCGTGGTCTGCGGTAATAATCGCAATACCACCTTTGGCGATAATCGCATCGACGACTTTTCCTAAACATTCATCGACCGCTTCGACTGCTTTAATCGTTGGCTCTAATTTTCCTGAATGACCAACCATATCAGGATTTGCGTAGTTTAAAATAATTGCATCGAATTTGTCTGCTTCAATTTCTTTCAGTAAAGCGTCCGTTACTTCGTATGCACTCATTTCTGGTTTTAAATCGTATGTGGCTACTTTTGGCGAGTCAATTAAAATGCGCTCTTCGCCAGGGAACTTTTCTTCACGTCCGCCGCTCATAAAGAATGTAACGTGCGGATATTTTTCTGTTTCGGCAATGCGCAACTGTTTTAATCCGTTTTGTGACAATACTTCACCGAGCGTATTATCAAGGTTCGTTGGCTTAAATGCCACGTACCCTTTTACTGTTTCACTAAAGTGCGTTAAGCATACGAAGAACAAGTTTTTCGGATGTTTCGGTCCACGATCGAATGAACGGAAGTCATCGTTTGTAAACGTGTTTGAAATTTGAATCGCACGGTCAGGACGGAAATTGTAGAAAATGACCGCGTCATTATCTTGAATCGTTGCGACTGGCGTTCCGTCTTCACGGACGATCACAGACGGCAAGACGAATTCGTCATAAATGCCGTTGGCGTACGAATCATCAACGCATGCAAGCGGATCACGGTATGATGGACCTTCACCGTACACCATCGCACGATACGCTTTTTCTACGCGCTCCCAACGTTTATCGCGGTCCATGGAGTAATAACGACCGGATAATGTAGCGATTTCACCGACACCAATTTGTGCGATTTGTTCATTTAACTGTTGAATGTACGTTTTCGCTGTTTGTGGACCGACGTCACGTCCGTCTAAAAAGCCGTGAATATACACATGTTTGACGCCTTCTTTTGCGGCGAGCTTGAGTAAAGCGAATAAATGGTTAATATGACTATGCACACCACCGTCAGAAAGAAGACCGAAAATGTGCAAATTTGTTCCGTGTTTTTTCACATGATCCATCGCTGCTAAAAATGTTTCGTTGCGCTCAAACTCACCTTCGCGAATGGCGATATTCACACGCGTTAAACTTTGATACACAATGCGACCAGCACCGATGTTTAGGTGACCGACTTCCGAGTTCCCCATTTGTCCTTCTGGCAAACCGACCGCTTCACCGCATGCCGTTAATGTCGCATGTGGATATTCGTTCCAATAACGATCGAAATTTGGTTTTTTCGCTTGTGCAACCGCGTTGCCAAATGTTTCTTCACGAAGAGCAAAGCCATCTAAAATAATTAATGCTACTGGTTTTTTGCTCATTTTCCTGCCTCCACGAGTTGTAAAAACGATTGTGGTTGTAAGCTCGCACCGCCAACGAGGGCACCGTCAATGTGCTCCTCTGCTAAAAATGCAGCAATATTTTCCGGTTTTACGCTACCACCGTATTGAATGCGTACCGCATCAGCCGCTTCTTGTGAGAATTTGTTCGCAATGACTTGGCGAATGTAGCCGCATACGTTGTTCGCATCGTCTGCTGTGGACGATTTCCCTGTTCCGATCGCCCAAATTGGTTCGTAGGCAATGACAACTTGCTTTACTTGTTCTTCTGTTAAGCCTTCAAGCGCTTTTTCAACTTGTACACGAACGACTTCATTTGTGCGATTGCTTTCACGCTCTTCTAATGTCTCCCCGCAACAAACGATTGGCACAAGTCCGTGCTTAAATGCCGCAAGCACTTTTTTGTTGACTGTTTCATCTGTTTCAGCAAACATTTCACGGCGCTCGGAATGTCCGATGATGACATACTCGACACCGAGATCTTTTAACGCCACAGGACTAATTTCGCCTGTGAACGCGCCTTGATCTTCAAAATGCATATTTTGTGCACCAATTTTCACATTTGTTCCTTTTGTCGCCTCAACTAAATGGGCTAAAAATAGCGCCGGTGCACATACAACGGCATCCACTTGCTCGTTGGAAGGAACCTCATGTTTTACTTCTTCCACAAACTGAAGCGCCTCTTTTAACGTCTTATGCATTTTCCAGTTGCCTGCAATAATCGGCTTTCGCATCGCTTTTCGCTCCTTTCTTACTTATCGTTTAAAGCGACGACACCTGGAAGTTGTTTACCTTCCATAAATTCAAGCGACGCACCGCCACCTGTAGAAATGTGATCCATTTTGTTTGCAAGTCCAAATTTTTCAACTGCCGCCGCTGAATCGCCGCCACCGATGACCGTGTATGTATCTTTCGCATCAGCAAGCGCTTGAGCAACAGCTTTTGTTCCTTCAGCAAACGCGTCCATTTCGAATACACCCATCGGACCGTTCCAAATAACAAGTTTTGATTTTAAAATCACATCGCGATACAATTCGCGTGTTTTCGGACCGATGTCAAGTGCTTCCCAATCACTTGGAATTTCATCGATGTTAACAACTTTTTTATTCGCATCGTTTGAAAAATCGTCAGCTACGACTGCATCCACAGGCATGTAGAAGTTGACGCCTTTTTCTTTCGCTTTTTCCATGAACGATTTCGCTAAGTCGATTTTATCTTCTTCTAATAACGATTTTCCGATTTCATGGCCGAGCGCTTTCACAAATGTGTAAGCTAATCCGCCACCGATAATTAAATTATCGACTTTGTCTAATAAGTTTTCGATCACACCGATTTTATCTTTTACTTTCGCACCACCGATGATTGCGGTAAACGGACGGTCTGGGTTCGATAATGCCTTTCCTAACACTTCAATTTCTTTTTCCATCAAAAATCCAGCTACCGCAGGCAAGTGATGGGCAATACCTTCTGTCGATGCATGCGCACGATGAGCCGCACCAAACGCATCGTTGACATATACATCCGCAAGTTCTGCGAATGCTTTCGCTAATTCTGGATCGTTTTTCTCCTCACCAGGATAGAAACGTACGTTTTCAAGCAATAACACATCGCCTTCATTCATTTCAGCAATCGCAGCTTTCGCTGCATCGCCATACGCTTCATCTGTTTTCACGACGCGCTTGCCAAGCAATTCACTTAAACGTTCTGCCACAGCATTTAAGCGCATCTCTTCAACAACTTTTCCTTTCGGACGACCAAGGTGGCTCGCTAAAATGACTTTCGCTCCTTGTTCCATTAAATATTGGATCGTTGGGAGCGCGGCGCGAATGCGTGTATCGTCAGTGACGACACCGTTTTGCATTGGCACGTTAAAATCGACGCGGCAAAATACACGTTTCCCTTTCACATCAATGTCACGGACGGTTTTTTTGTTCATGGAAAGGCCTCCTTATTCGTGTGATACATAGAAAGGGAGTGGGGATGATCCCCGCTCCCCTTCTCGGTATGTCCAACTATTTATTATAAACCGTTTTGGGCAAACAATCCAAAAAATTATAAACCTTTTGACGCAATGTATGCAGCAAGGTCAACAACGCGGTGAGAATATCCTGTTTCGTTGTCGTACCAAGAAAGAACTTTCACCATGCGACCTTCCATAACCATTGTTGAAAGGGCATCGATTGTTGAAGAAGCTGTTGAGCCGTTGTAGTCACGAGAAACTAATGGCTCTTCGCTGTAAGCAAGAATGCCTTTTAATTCACCTTCTGCCGCCGCTTTTAATGCTGCGTTTACTTCTTCAACAGTAACTTCTTTTTCAAGTTCAGCAACAAGGTCAACAACGGACACGTTTGGTGTTGGTACACGCATCGCCATACCATTTAATTTTCCTTTTAATTCAGGCAATACAAGTGCTACTGCTTTTGCCGCACCTGTTGATGTTGGAATGATCGATTCAGCTGCTGCACGCGCACGACGTAAATCTTTATGTGGTAAATCAAGAATTTGTTGGTCGTTTGTATACGCGTGAACAGTCGTCATCATACCACGAATGATACCGAATTTTTCATGCAATACTTTCGCAAATGGAGCTAAGCAGTTTGTTGTACAAGATGCGTTTGAAATGACATGATGGTTTGCTGGGTCGTATTTGTCTTGGTTTACGCCCATCACGATTGTAATGTCTTCATTTGTCGCTGGTGCAGAAATGATGACTTTCTTCGCGCCTGCTTCTAAATGTTTCGCTGCGTCTTCGCGTTTTGTGAAGCGTCCTGTTGATTCAACAACGATATCAACACCAAGTTCGCCCCATCCTAAGTTTGCTGGATCGCGCTCTGCTTTGACGATAATTTCTTTTCCGTTTACAACGATGTTATTGCCGTTTACAAACACTTCTGCATCTAATGTGCCGTGAACAGAGTCATATTTTAAAAGATGTGCTAACGTTTTTGCATCTGTTAAGTCGTTAACTGCAACCACTTCAATTTCAGGATTTTTTAATGCTGCGCGAAATACGTTACGGCCGATACGACCAAAACCGTTAATACCAATTTTTACTGCCATCGTTTTTGTCCTCCTTTGGAATTATAAGGATATATTTTAGAGGGATGAATCATCCCGTACTAACTGTTTTGCTGCACCTTCATCTGTAATTAAGATGCACTGATGTGCCTGTTTCATATACGCTTGAATTGCTTTTGCTTTCGAAGCGCCTCCTGCCACTGCAATGACGCAAGGAACGTGGCGCACATCTTCGAGCTGAATGCCAACGGTGTTTACTTTATGAACCACTTCTCCATGTTGATTGAAGTAGTATCCAAATGCTTCTGCCACCGCTTTGTTGTGTTCAATTTTTTTCATTTCTTCTGGTGGCGTTTTTCTTCGTTCTGCCATCGTTTTTGCGTCACCTATACCATGAATGACGACCGTTGATGACTTAATTAATTCAAGCACTTCTTTAATAGCTGGTTCTTCAATAATCGATTGATACGTTTCAGCACTTAGCTGGTCAGGGACATGTAACAAACGATAATGTCCCATTGCTTTTTCCGCCATGCGCGCACAAATCGTGTTCGCCTGGTTCGTTACATCTTCTCCAAGTCCACCGCGTGCTGGAACAAATAACACATCTCGGTATTTGACGTCTGGTGTCATCATTTCAGCAACAGCAGCAAGGGTTGTTCCACCAGTTACTGCTACAACGTCTTTCCCTGTTAGTGAATGTTTTATACGTGAGACACAAGCTCTTCCCATCTCTCTTTTCACCCAAGGGGATTGGTCACTGTCTCCGGCAACGACAATGACATCTTTGACAGGAAGTTTCTTTTTTATTTTTCTTTCCAGCTCTTTTAACCCGAGTACTTCTCGCATCATATCTTCAAGTTGAATGAGTACATCGTTTCCTTCCGATGTAACACTCATGCCCGCAGTTGTAATATCAAGCAAATTTTGCTCTTTTAAAAACTGCACTTCCGACCGTAAGACGCGCTCGCTAATGCCTAAGTTTAAGGATAATGTTCGGCGTCCAATCGGTTGCATTAAGCGAATGTGCTGCAAAATTTCGTATCGCTTTTGCATAATCGCGAGAAGATCAGGCAACAATTTTCGTTGAACATCAATCCATTGTCGCATGCTCTTTTCTTCCTTCTTTACTCTCTTTTTCTTTTTCAGGACGTTTTAAGTCCCACTATGACGTATTATGTCCCACTTTACGTAAAAAAAATTCACCCCTGCTACAACTTTATTGTAACAGGAAGTGAAACGTTATTCAACTGCTTTGTATTTGTTGTAATCGCTTTCTTATGACATCTTTGTGAATGCGACCGTACGCAATGATGTCTCCGTTCATTTCAATGACAGGAATCATAAGATGGTATCGTTCAAGTAATCGCTCATCTTTGTAAATATCTACTTCTTCCCATTCGACTTGTAACTCGCGAAGAATGTCTTTTGCTTCATCACAAAGACAGCAGTTTTCTTTCGAATATAACACGATTTTCATGTTTTGTCCCCTTTATGCATATTGCTTTCGTTTCGAAGCCGGTGGAATACAAAGCTGTTCACGATATTTCGCGACCGTCCGCCGCGCTACACAAATATTGTATCGTTGCTCGAGTAAATCAGCAATGTTTTGGTCGGAAAGAGGTTTTTGCCCATTTTCTTGCTTAATTAATTCCGCAATTAAACCTTTTACTTTTTCTTGCGATGCGTGTTCATCAACACCGCTTGTAAAAAAGCGGCGCATGTCAATTAAACCATGAGGCGTTTGCATATATTTATTTTTCACCGCGCGACTGACGGTCGATTCATGAATGTTTAATGCTGTTGCCACTTCGCGCATCGTAAGTGGCTTCATATGGAGCAAGCCTTTTTCAAAATAATCACGTTGTCGATGAATTAACTCACAGGCAATTTGCTCAATCGTTGTTGCTCGCTGCATTAAACAACGTTGGATCCATTGAAACTGTTGACGTTTTTCCTCGATATATTTTTGAACGTGTGGATCATCCGATCGTACTTTCCGTTCATACGATTCATTCCATACAACAGTTGGAATAATTTCTTCATTTATCGTTACATTCCACACCCCATTACTATATGACACGATGACATCAGGGACAATGTACGTCATTTGTTCATCGTTATACAAACTTCCTGGGCGTGGATGGAGCGTACGAATAAGTTCCCACACCCGCTGTAAGTCCGCTAACTCTACACCTAGTTTCGATTTTATTTCTTTCCATTTTTTATGGACAAACGATTCGAAATACTCCGTCACAATCGTCTCTGCTAGCTCATCCCTTTGTGGAAGACGGATGAGTTGTAAATATAAACAATGCGACAAATTTTCCGCTCCTACCCCAGCAGGATCAAGTGACCGTAACATATGAAGTGCTCGCGATATAGTCGTTTCTTCTAACTGAAGATGGCAAGCCGCCTCGGCAATTGTTGTATGCAAATAACCATATTCATCAAGTGACGCAATTAAATAATCAAGTGCTTTTCTTTCCTCGTCCGATACACGCATACCAACGAGTTGGCCATGTAAATGTGAAGCAAGCGAACAATTAAAAGCGCTTACATTTTCAATATAATGCTTCTGATCTGTTCGTTCTCGTCGCTTATTAGCCGTTCGTTTTCGTTCATGCAACTCAACAAATGGATTTTCAAGCGCTTGTTCATGTAAAAGCGATTGTAGTTCGATCGTTGAATATTGCAACAATTCAATCGCCTGTACAAGCTCTTTTGTCAACGCAACTTTTAGCTCTTGCCTTTGCGTTAATTGCATCTCCATTCATGCCATCTCCCTTCATCCTCATTTTATCATCTCTCTAACGGAGAGACGATAAAAACATATTGGATGTTTTTTCTACTATGCATATGCATCGAAGGCATGTTATCATTCTTATAGAACAAGCGAGCAAGCCTCGCAAAATTCATCTATTCGTCCGGTGCGGCACACCGGACTTTATTTTTTTATACAAAAACCCCCGCTTGCATAGCAAGCAGGGGTTAATTAACGCCCTCGGCAGGATTCGAACCCACGCTAAGAGAACCGGAATCTCTCGTGCTATCCACTACACTACGAGGGCATGATCATAAACGCATTTACCATTATAGTGAATAAGCAAAAAAAATGCAATAGCGGTGACGTTTAAAATTTAAAAAAGCGGAAACGATGAAAGAAGGGATGCAGAAGAACAAAAGCGAATACATATGAATGAAAGGTATTTCATTTGACCTTTATTGACCTTTCCTGTATGATAAAAGTACATAAAAAATGAATTATTCGGAGGAGGAAGAGTATGAACTTAATTCCTACAGTTATTGAACAAACGAGCCGTGGAGAACGTGCGTATGACATTTACTCTCGCTTATTAAAAGACCGCATCATCATTTTAGGGAGCCCAATCGATGATCATGTCGCAAACTCAATCGTTTCTCAGCTTTTATTTTTAGCCGCTGAAGACCCTGAAAAAGATATTTCTCTCTACATTAACAGCCCTGGTGGGTCGATTACAGCAGGCATGGCGATTTACGATACGATGCAATTTATTAAACCAGATGTATCGACGATTTGTATCGGTATGGCAGCTTCTATGGGGGCGTTTTTGCTGGCAGCAGGTGCCAAAGGAAAACGTTTTGCATTGCCAAATAGCGAGATCATGATTCATCAACCGCTCGGTGGCGTACAAGGCCAAGCAACAGAAATCGAAATTGCAGCTAAACGCATTTTATTCTTGCGTGACAAATTAAACCGCATCTTATCCGAAAATACAGGACAACCAATCGAAGTCATTGAGCGCGACACCGATCGCGACAACTTTATGACAGCTGAAAAAGCGAAAGAATACGGTTTAATTGACCGCGTATTAACACGCGTCGATGAAAAATAAAAACAAGGCGGCCTTCCCGCCTTGTTTTTATGCTTCTTTTTGTACATACTCAACAAGTTTGTTTAACGCTTCTTGTTCATCTGATCCATTCGCATAAATGGTGATAACTGCCCCTGTATGAATCGCTAAACTCATTAAACCCATAATGCTTTTTGCATTTACTTTTTTTCCATCTTTTTCGATGTAAATATCGGCTGAAAAACGATTTGCTTCTTGAACAAATAACGCTGCTGGACGCGCTTGCAACCCTGTTTTCAACCGTACTTCCACTTGCTTTTCTACCATTTTGCATTCCTCCCATAGTTCATAAAGATTTATGAAAATCGATCGGCTGACCTGCACGAAGTCGTTCAGCAATTTCATCTAATTTACGCAGGCGATGATTAATACCCGATTTGCTAATTTTCCCACCAGAAACCATTTCTCCAAGCTCTTTAAGCGTCACATCTTGGTATTCAATGCGCAATTTTGCGATCTCGCGAAGCTTTTCGGGGAGCTGATCAAGCCCGATTGTCTCGTCAATATAACGAATGTTTTCCACCTGCCGTAGCGCTGCGCCAATCGTTTTATTTAAGTTCGCTGTTTCACAGTTAACAAGACGATTGACAGAGTTACGCATATCACGCACGATGCGCACATCTTCAAAACGCAATAGCGCTTGATGTGCTCCGATAATGCTTAAAAACTCTGCAATTTTCTCCGCTTCTTTTAAATACGTAATAAACCCTTTTTTTCTTTCTAACGTGCGCGCATGTAAATGAAAATTCGTGTTCATCAGTTCACAAAGCGATTCGTTATGTTCACGATATAATGAAAAAATTTCTAAATGATAAGACGATGTTTCTGGGTTATTAACAGATCCACCCGCTAAAAACGCTCCACGCAAATACGAACGTTTACAACATTTTTTTTGCACGAGTTCTGGCGAAATGACGTGAACAAACGAAAATCCTTCTTCCATAATTTTTAAATCTGATAATAGTTCGTGCGTTCCTTCCACCACCCGTACGATATATACGTTATTTTTCTTTAAACGCATCTTTTTGCGTACAAGCAACTCAACTACTACATCATACCCTTTTTTTAATAACGTATAAATGCGCCGTGCGATTGCGGCATTTTCTGTTTGAATGTTTAGCAACAAACGGCGGTTAGAAAATGAAATGGAACCGTTCATTCGAATTAAAGCAGACAACTCTGCTTTTAAACAACAAGGTTTCACGTCAATACCCGTTAATTCTTTCTTTGTTTCTGATGCAAATGACAACGATCCCACCTCCTATAAATATACGTCGTGCGAAGGAGGTGCTAGAAGCGAAACGAGCAACGCCGCTATTTTTTTCGTATCGTGACGCACCGTTCCATCTCGCTCATCAATAATCGCATCACAAATGACTTGTAAACCGAGCTTCTCTAATTCTTCCATATCACAACTGACAGGTGCAGCCAGTTCTTTCGCATATCGCTCTTTCGTTTCTGGCAAAATGGGCGCATTATTGACAATGATAGCATCTAAAAATGCACAAGCCATATGATCATACAGCGCTTTTACATGATCGCTCGCCGTATAGTTTAACGTTTCTCCTGCTTGAGTCATGACGTTGCATATATATACTTTTTTCGCCTTTGATTGACATACCTCTTCGCCAATTTTAGGAACGAGTAAATTCGGTAAAATGCTCGTATATAAACTCCCGGGTCCAATCACAATTAAATCTGCCGTTTGTAATTCTGTAATCGTTTCTTCGAGCGGCTCAATATTTGATGGAGTTAAAAATACACGTTTAATTTTTTTTCCGGAATACGGAATTTTTGACTCACCCGATACGATCGTCCCGTCTTCCATTTCTGCATGCAAAACAACACTTTCATTTGCGGCTGGCAACACTTTTCCACGCACATTTAACACTTTTCCCATTTCACGAACCGCATGCACGAAATCGCCAGTGATGGCCGTCATCGCCGCTAAAATTAAATTGCCAAGCGAATGACCGGATAACCCGTTCCCGTTTTCAAATCGATGTTGAAACAATTCGATAATGAGTGGCTCTACATCAGAAAGAGCTGCAAGTACGTTACGAATATCTCCGGGCGGAGGCATATCCAGTTCATCACGTAATCTCCCCGAGCTTCCGCCATCATCTGCAACGGTGACGATCGCTGTCAAATCGACATCATATTGTTTGAGCCCCCGAAGCAAAACAGGAAGCCCTGTGCCCCCGCCAATGACAACAATTTTTTTCATCGGTGCGTATCCTTTCTTTTTGCAATATCTCGATGTGATACATGCGTTGTATATTCGTCAGCAAAATAACGTGCGATATACTCCGCTAACGTTACAGAACGATGCTGTCCACCTGTACATCCAATGGCAATGACGACTTGACTTTTTCCTTCTCGCTTATAATGTGGAAGCATAAACGAAAGTAAATCCGTTACTTTTTCAATAAATTTTTGCGTCTCCGTCCATTTCAAAACGTAAGATGATACTTCCTCATCTAGTCCTGTTTTCGGACGCATATGCTCGATATAATGCGGATTCGGTAAAAAACGAACATCAAAGACGAGATCCGCATCAATCGGCAACCCATATTTAAAGCCAAATGAAACAACATTGACAGAAAACGTTGTGGTAGCTGGTGTCGCAAATGTTTGAACAATTTTTTCGCGCAGTTCGCGCGGTTTTAAGTTGGATGTGTCGATAATCATTTGCGCGCGCCCTTTCAATTCCTCGAGCAACTGGCGCTCCAACTTAATTCCTTCAAGTGGTAATCCGCTTGGAGCAAGCGGATGAGAACGCCGCGTTTCTTTATAACGGCTAACAAGTGTCGTATCGTTTGCATCTAAAAATAAAATTTGTGGCGTGACCCACGATGTTTCTGCCAAATCATCGAGCGCTGCAAAAAGACGATCGAAAAAATCACGACTCCGCAAATCCATGACGAGAGCAATTTTATTCATTTTATTTCCTGACTCTCGAATTAATTCAAGAAACTTTGGTAACAACGTCGGTGGCAAATTATCGACACAAAAATAGCCTAAATCCTCAAAACTTTGGATCGCTACCGTTTTTCCTGCTCCCGACATCCCTGTAATAATCACCATATGAACATGTGCTGAACCTGTGCTCATCTTTCTCTCCGTTACAGAAAACTTACAAGACTTTATAAGAAACTTATAAAAGTCTATGTTTCCTTCCTTGTTCATCGCGCCCGATTTTGCCGAAGCTACTCTCGTTTCTTTGACGCTCCGAAGTCAAGTTTCTTGATGTTTTCCGTTTTTCTGTAACGGTATTCACCTCCCTCTGTTTCAACTTTATTCTTTTCGTACTTCCGCAATAGTCCTCGTCTTTTGCTTATTGTCGGACAGAAGCATGACTTTGTACGTGCGAATCATCTTCTCCCAGCCCCTTTTTGACTTTTTTCACATAAAATGATCATCAGATTTTTATA
>NZ_MQAD01000028.1:0-62735 GCF_001996285.1 Anoxybacillus kestanbolensis
GGGCGTTGCCGGGCAAAACAATATGTTATTCCGCAGTTGCTCAGTGACGAGCAATGCTTCATCGATCAAGCTGCGAGTTGCCTCGACGCATTCATCATCATTGAGTATGCGAGTAGAGGAAGAGGCAGTAGCATTCAATTGAAATAATGGTTAAGCAGTATGAATTACTTACATTTTTATTCCGCAGTAGCTCAGTGGTAGAGCACTCGGCTGTTAACCGAGCGGTCGTAGGTTCGAATCCTACCTGCGGAGCCAGTGCTTCCATAGCTCAGTTGGTAGAGCACTTCCATGGTAAGGAAGAGGTCACCGGTTCAAGCCCGGTTGGAAGCTTGTGTGTCGTATGTTGGCCCGTTGGTCAAGTGGTTAAGACACCGCCCTTTCACGGCGGTAACACGGGTTCGAATCCCGTACGGGTCATCTCTTTTACGGAGGATTAGCTCAGCTGGGAGAGCACTTGCCTTACAAGCAAGGGGTCGGCGGTTCGATCCCGTCATCCTCCACCATACGTTTTGATGAATGTGTAGGAAATTGGGTAGCATAATGTAGTCTAGGGAAAATGACTGCCGGCTTAGCTCAATTGGTAGAGCAACTGACTTGTAATCAGTAGGTTGCGGGTTCAAGTCCTGCAGCCGGCACCATCCGCGGAGGGGTAGCGAAGTGGCTAAACGCGGCGGACTGTAAATCCGCTCCCTTTGGGTTCGGCGGTTCGAATCCGTCCCCCTCCACCATTTGTTTTCACATAATGATTACATACATTTTTGTCATATCAATGTCGGATTATTTCGCGAATTTCCTTCAGAAATTCTCAAAATAATCCTGCGGTGTTAATTCATGAAGTAAATTCTGAGAAGTTAACTCATGAAGTTATATCAATGGGCTATAGCCAAGCGGTAAGGCAACGGACTTTGACTCCGTGATGCGCTGGTTCGAATCCAGCTAGCCCAGCCATTTAATTATAATTTAACTTATAACGAGCCATTAGCTCAGTAGGTAGAGCATCTGACTTTTAATCAGAGGGTCGGAGGTTCGAGTCCTCCATGGCTCACTGTTTGCGGAAGTAGTTCAGTGGTAGAACACCACCTTGCCAAGGTGGGGGTCGCGGGTTCGAGTCCCGTCTTCCGCTCCATGGGGCCTTAGCTCAGCTGGGAGAGCGCCTGCTTTGCACGCAGGAGGTCATCGGTTCGATCCCGATAGGCTCCATACTAAAACCTTAGGTATTACCTAAGGTTTTTTCTGTTTGTTATAGAATAAATATTCAAAAAGTTGTCGAGTTGAGCCAACTGTTTCTCCTCATGTACAATAAACATCAGATACAACAAGGGGAGGAGATCGGGATGGACATTTCGATTATTGGAGTGCCAATGGACTTAGGACAAACACGCCGTGGTGTTGATATGGGGCCAAGTGCCATTCGCTACGCTGGCGTAGTAGAGCGTTTAGAAAACTTAAATCATGATATTGAGGATTTAGGAGATATTCAAATTGGTCGCGCTGAGCGCGTTCAAGATGTGACAAATCCAAAATTACGAAACTTGAAAGCGGTTGCTGAAGCGAATGAAAAACTAGCCGCTACGGTGGATGAAGTTGTAGCCAAAGGTCGTTTCCCACTAGTGCTTGGTGGGGATCACAGCATTGCGATTGGGACACTTGCAGGAGTGGCTAGACATTATAAAAGTTTAGGCGTCATTTGGTACGATGCGCACGGAGATTTAAACACGGAGGAAACATCGCCCTCGGGAAATATTCACGGTATGTCGCTTGCTGCAAGTTTAGGACTTGGTCATCCAGCTTTAACGATGATTGGTGGATATAGTCCAAAAGTGAAACCAGAAAATATTGTGATCATCGGTGCTCGTGCACTTGATGAAGGCGAAAAACAATTAATTAAAGAAAAAGGAATCAAAATATATACAATGCATGAGGTTGATCGTCTCGGTATGACAAAAGTAATGGAAGAGACGATTGCGTATTTAAAAGAACGAACAGACGGTGTACATTTGTCTCTTGACTTAGATGGGCTTGACCCACATGATGCACCTGGAGTTGGAACGCCGGTGATCGGTGGGCTCTCTTACCGTGAAAGTCATTTAGCGATGGAAATGTTAGCTGAAGCGCAAATCATCACTTCAGCTGAATTTGTTGAAGTGAACCCGATTTTAGATGAGCGCAATAAAACAGCTGCAACTGCTGTCGCTTTAATGGGATCGCTGTTCGGTGAGAAGCTTGTATGAGAGGTGGCATGATGCCACCTCTTCATTTTTTTTAAAAATATGAATATATTCGTTGCGATTTGTGGAACTTTGCTTTATGTTATTCGTATAAAATAGTAGCCCCCATGTGGAGGTAAATATTACATGGACATGTTTATTAGGCAACGCATTAAAGCAGTTAAAAAAGGAGATCAAAGTGCTTTTGCTGATATTGTTGAAATGTACAAAGATAAAATTTATCAACTATGCTATCGCATGTTAGGAAATCGTCATGAGGCGGAGGATGCGGCACAAGAAGCGTTTATTCGGGCGTATGTCAACATCCATACGTACGATCCAACTATGAAATTTTCTTCTTGGTTGTATCGCATTGCAACGAATTTATCGATCGATCGCATGCGTAAAAAAAATCCTGATGTTTATTTAGATGCGGAAGTGTCAGGAACAGATGGGCTAACGATGTACTCTCAGCTTGCAGATAAGGGAACTTCTCCGGAAGATGCTTTAGAAAGCTTAGAGTTACAGAAAATGGTTCAAGAAGCGATTTTAAAATTGCCGGAAAAATATCGCACAGTCATCGTTTTAAAATATATTGACGAGCTATCGTTACAAGAAATTAGTGACATTTTAAACTTGCCGATTGGCACAGTAAAAACGCGCATTCATCGTGGTCGTGAAGCATTGCGTAAACATTTAGGCCATTTATGATAAAAGGAGTGAGACAGATGCCATGCTCTAAACAAATTGTTCAATGGATGCATGACTACTTAGATGGGGATATTCCAAAAGAGGAAGAACGACAATTGCGTAGCCATATTCAACAATGTGAAGCATGTCGCGAGCATTTTTATGCATTGGAAAAAACAGTGGCGTTTGTCGAAAACGTTTCTCACTTCACCCCTTCAGACGATTTTATCAAAAAAGTGATGTACAACTTACCTCGTGAAAAACGACGTGTACGTTGGAAACGGTGGTTTACTCATCATCCGTTTTTAACGGCTGCATCACTATTTCTCCTATTAAGCACAAGTGGCTTGTGGGCCGTTTGGCAAGAAGACAATGAATTTTCGTTTTCTAAGCAAGAACATTTAATTGTTCAAAATCATACTATCATTGTGCCGAAAGGAAAAGTCGTGGAAGGTGATATTGTTGTCCGAAATGGTGATATTCAAATTGAAGGAGAAGTGCGTGGCAACGTTACTGTTATTAACGGTCATAAATATTTAGCTTCTGCTGGTGAAGTAACCGGACAAATTGAAGAAGTTAATGAAGTATTTGATTGGATTTGGTATAATGTAAAAAGAGTCGGTTACAATATCGCCAAAACATTAACGAAATAGCCATCCATATTGATGGCTTTTTTACATGTGAGAGCAATTAGAATGAGTGAAGGAAGTGTAAGAATGCCATTTGGAGAGCTCCCAACATTTGTGAATTACCTCATTAAGTTTGTAGACATTCTTGTCGTTTGGTTTGTGATTTACAAACTCATTATGGTTGTGCGTGGCACGAAAGCGGTGCAACTGCTAAAAGGGATTATTGTCATTATCCTTGTTCGCATTGTAAGTAGCTTTATTGGATTAAGCACATTGCAATGGTTGATGGATCAGGCGATTACATGGGGTTTTTTAGCTATCATCATTATTTTCCAGCCTGAGTTACGTCGAGCACTTGAACAGCTAGGGAGGGGAAAACTGTTTTCTCGGAGCACGACGCCTGAAGAGGAAGAGCAAACGCACATCATTGAAGCGATTGTGAAAGCGACAGAGTATATGGCAAAACGACGAATCGGGGCGTTAATTTCTATTGAGCGAGAAACAGGAATGGGCGATTACATTGAAACCGGCATCCCATTACACGCACATGTTTCATCAGAATTGCTCATTAACATTTTTATTCCAAATACGCCACTTCACGATGGAGCTGTTATTGTTCAAAGAAATCAAATCGCTGCGGCATCTTGTTATTTGCCACTGTCTGAAAGCCCGTTTATTTCTAAAGAGCTTGGCACGCGACATCGCGCGGCATTAGGTATTAGTGAAGTGACCGACAGCATTACCGTTGTTGTATCCGAAGAAACTGGAGCAATTTCTGTTACGAAAAATGGGGAGCTTTACCGTGACTTAAAGTTAGATGTATTGAGAGAATTGCTGACGAAAGAGCTCATCCAACCGAAGACAACTTCCTCATCTCGTTGGCAGTGGAGGGCGAAAAAAAGTGGATAAATGGATGAATAGCCCATGGTTTATACGTATTTTTTCTTTGTTGTTAGCGCTTATGATTTACGTTTCAGTCAATATTGAAACACAATCGAATAGTACGTCACGAAATACGGTTGGTCAATCGGATGTTGAAACGGTGACGGACGTTCCAGTCGTCGCGTATTACGATCAAGAAAACCTTGTTGTTTCAGGGATCCCCCAATCTGTGAATGTCATGCTTGAGGGGCCAAAAAGCATTGTTACGCCAACGAAGCTGCAGCGAGATTTTGAAGTGTATGTCGATTTATCTAAGTTGTCAATTGGCAAACATACTGTTCCTTTGAAATACCGAAATATTTCGGAAAAGTTGCGTGTCACTATTGATCCAGCGACAATTACTGTAACGATTGATGAACGAGTGTCAAAAGACTTTCCTGTAGAAGTTGACTTTATTAATAAATCACAAATTGCAGATGGTTATTCACCAGAACAGCCAATTGTGAAGCCAAATGTTGTGAAAGTGACCGGAGCAAAAACATTAATTGATAAAGTGGCATTAGTAAAGGCACGTGTAGACTTAAAAGGAGTTGAAGAAACAATTGAGAGGGAGTCGAAAGTGACGGTATATGATAAAGAAGGAAATGTGTTACCGCTCGATGTGGAACCATCCATTGTCGACATTACCGTGCCAATAAAAAGTCCAAGTAAAACCGTTCCTTTAAAAATTGAACGAAAAGGAACGTTACGCGAAGGATTAAGCATTGTCAAAATGGAAGTAATTCCGAGTGAAGTAACGATTTTTGGACCAAAAGCAAAGATCGATGAGATCGAGTTTATTAGTGGTATTGAAGTCGACTTAAGCGATATTACAAGTGATACCACTTTACAAGTTGATGTGCCTGTTCCAAAAGGAGCTAAAATGGTAGATCCGGCGAAAGTGACAATTTTAATTGAAATTGAACAGGAAAAAGAAAGAACATTTGATCAAGTCCCAATTGAAATCATCGGACTAAACGATGCGTACAAGGCAGAATTTATCGATCCTGCTGATCGAAATGTTACACTAACGGCTTTAGGGGCCCAAAGTGTATTGGATGCTATTCAGTTGAAAGATATTGAGGTATACTTAAACGTTAGTGAATTAGGTATTGGAGAACATGACGTACCAATTGAAGTCAATGGTCCTCAAAACGTTCGATGGAGACTACCGCAAAAAGAAGCAACGATTCGCATTACAAGAAACGAGTAATAATAGAAGGAGCGATAGCATGGGTAAGTATTTCGGAACAGACGGTGTTCGAGGGATTGCCAATAGCGAATTAACGCCAGAATTAGCTTTTAAAATTGGTCGTTTTGGTGGATATGTATTAACGAAAGATAAAGAAAAAGAACGTCCGAAAGTATTAATCGGACGCGATACACGCATTTCTGGTCATATGCTCGAAGGAGCGCTTGTTGCTGGATTGCTCTCCATCGGGGCAGAAGTGATGCGCCTTGGTGTTATTTCGACGCCGGGTGTAGCCTACTTAACAAAAGCGCTAGGGGCACAAGCAGGAGTTATGATCTCTGCTTCCCATAACCCCGTTCAAGATAACGGCATTAAGTTTTTCGGTCCAGATGGGTTTAAGCTTTCTGATGAACAAGAGTTAGAAATTGAAGCACTTCTTGATAGTGAAGAAGATACGTTGCCACGTCCAATCGGCAAAGATTTAGGGCAAGTAAACGACTATTTTGAAGGTGGACAAAAATATTTACAATATTTAAAACAAACGGTAGATGAAGATTTTTCAGGCATTCATGTCGCGCTTGATTGTGCACATGGGGCGACATCGGCATTAGCGACACATTTATTTGCTGATTTAGATGCCGATGTATCGACGATGGGTGCATCACCGAACGGATTAAACATTAACGACGGTGTCGGTTCGACGCATCCAGAGGCGTTGGCTGCGTTTGTGAAAGAAAAAGGAGCAGATGTAGGATTAGCGTTTGATGGCGATGGTGACCGATTAATTGCGGTGGATGAAAACGGTCAAATTGTTGACGGTGACCAAATTATGTACATTTGCGCGAAATATCTCAATGAACAAGGCCGCTTAAAACATCAAACGGTCGTCTCGACCGTCATGAGCAATCTCGGCTTTTATAAAGCGCTTGAAGCGCAAGGGATCAAAAGCGTACAAACAGCCGTTGGCGACCGTTATGTCGTCGAAGAAATGAAAAAGAACGGCTACAATTTAGGTGGAGAACAATCGGGGCATATTATTTTCCTTGATTACAATACGACAGGGGATGGATTGTTGACGGCGCTGCAGCTTGTCAACATTATGAAAATGACGAAAAAGCCGCTTTCTGAGCTAGCGGGGGAAATGAAAAAATACCCACAAAAATTAGTAAATGTAAAAGTAACAGATAAACAGGAAGCAATCGCAAACGAAGAAGTGCAACGTGTCATTCGCGAAGTGGAAGAAGAGATGGCTGGAAACGGCCGCATTCTCGTCCGTCCGTCTGGTACGGAGCCGCTCGTTCGTGTGATGGCAGAGGCGCCGACAAATGAACTTTGCGATCAATACGTCGAGCGCATTGCGTCCGTTATTCGTGAACGCTTTGGCGTACAATAATGGTTTCAGTAAACGATATGCATAAATGGAACAGTTTATTCCATTTATGCATATTTTGTTTATACAGGGGTAAGCGATACACATTGACGTTTGCCTCTTTGTTGTTGTAAACTATTGTTGTTTGACATCTTACATGAAAGGAGGATAGCGGAAAAAAAGTTTCACAAAAGCGCCTGGACTAAGCTTTGGACGGGAAAAAAGCTTAGTTGACGAGGAGGAGGTTTATCGAGTGTTCGGCGGATGCCTCCCGGCTGATGCGATGACAGCCGCAAGTTCTTTCTTAAAACAAAGAGGCGACTCTTTGCACAAAGGAAAGAACGTTCATCGCAAACAAATATTTTAAGGGGCAAGAGCCCCTTCTTGCCCCTATTATTAGGGAGGATTTATTATGTGCGGAATCGTTGGTTATATTGGTGAACAACCAGCAAAAGAAATTTTATTGTACGGATTAGAAAAATTAGAATACCGTGGCTATGACTCGGCAGGGATTGCGTTATTAAACGAAAAAGGTGTTCATGTGTTTAAAGAAAAGGGACGCATTGCTGACTTGCGCGCGATTGTCGCAAAAGATGTCGATGCGCCGCTTGGCATTGGCCATACACGTTGGGCAACACATGGCGTACCGAACCGTGTTAACGCCCATCCACATCAGAGCACATCAGGCCGTTTTACGCTTGTGCACAATGGGGTAATTGAAAACTATGAATTGTTAAAACGCGATTATTTAGCACACGTATCCTTTACAAGCGATACAGATACAGAAGTCATTGTGCAGCTAATTGAAACGTTCGTAAACGACGGATTATCGGTAGAAGAAGCGTTTCGTAAGACGCTTTCGTTATTAAAAGGTTCGTATGCGATCGCGTTAATTGATGCCGAAAACGATGGTGTCATTTATGCGGCGAAAAACAAAAGCCCGCTTTTAGCTGGGTTAGGCGAAGGATTTAATGTCGTCGCAAGCGACGCATTAGCGATGTTACAAGTGACAAATCGATATGTTGAGTTAATGGATAAAGAAATCGTCATTGTCACAAAAGAACATGTGACAATTAAAAAGTTAAATGGTGAAGTCGTAGAGCGTGCACCGTATGTAGCGGAATTAGATGCAAGCGACATTGAAAAAGGAACGTATCCTTACTACATGTTGAAAGAAATTGACGAACAACCGCTTGTCATTCGTCGTTTAATTGAAAAATATCGCAATGAACAAGGCGAGTTAGCGATTGATGAAGATATCGTGCAAGCAGTGAATGAAGCCGATCGTTTATATATTGTCGCATGCGGCACGAGCTATCATGCTGGTTTAGTCGGCAAACAATTGATTGAAAACTGGGCGAAAATCCCTGTTGAAGTGCACATTGCAAGCGAATTTTCATACAATATGCCGCTTTTATCGGAAAAACCGCTCTTTATTTATATTTCACAAAGCGGGGAGACGGCAGATAGCCGCGCGGTGCTCGTGCGCACGAAAGAGCTTGGTTATAAATCATTAACCATTACGAACGTGCCAGGTTCGACATTATCGCGCGAAGCAGATTATACGCTTCTTCTTCATGCTGGACCGGAAATCGCTGTTGCATCAACGAAAGCATATACAGCACAAATTGCGGTGCTTGCGATGTTAGCGGCGGTCGCTGCGAAAGCAAAAGGCATCGCGCTAGATGTTGACGTCACAAAAGAACTCGGCATTGTCGCCAATGCGATGGAGACACTTTGCGACGCAAAACATGAAATGGAACAAATTGCACGCGAATATTTAGCGACAACACGCAACTGCTTCTTTATCGGTCGCGCGGTTGACTATTATGTCGTATTAGAAGGGGCATTAAAGCTAAAAGAAATTTCTTACATTCAAGCAGAAGGCTTTGCAGGTGGAGAATTGAAGCACGGTACGATCGCTTTAATTGAAAACGGCACACCAGTCATTGCCCTAGCGACACAAGAACATGTGAACTTAAGCATTCGCGGAAACGTCAAAGAAGTTGTCGCTCGCGGTGCAAATCCGTGCATCATTTCCATGAAAGGATTAGACATGGAGGACGACCGTTTCGTCATTCCAGCCGTTCATCCGATGCTCACACCGCTTGCGTCTGTCGTGCCATTGCAATTAATTGCTTACTATGCGGCATTACACCGCGGCTGCGACGTCGACAAACCGCGCAACTTAGCGAAGTCGGTAACGGTGGAGTAAAAATTAGAAGAAATGATAAAAACATGTTGAATGACAAAAAAGTCGGGTACTTGACAAAAAAGTCGGGAACCGGACAAAAAAGTTAGGTACCGAACAAAAAAGTCGGGAACTGAAAGCCTGTTGGTGAATCCAGCAGGCTTTTGTTTTTTCTATTATCTGCGGAAAATAAAGTCGCATACTGAAAAATAAAGTTATATATTCAATAAAAGTGTTGGCGAATTTTTATGCCAACAATTTTTTCTTTATTTCCGATCAAACAAATATTTGAATAATAAAAGGCATTTTGAAAGTGTTTGTAATATTGTGGTAAATTGATTAAAATCGGTCTTATTTGATTTCTATGGAAGAATAAAATTTCTTTCATCATCTGTGATGCCGCGAAGCGATGCATGGGCATCTAACGGGCAGTATAATTAAAGAAGGAATCAAATGCTAAATATCTAATATATAAAATCAATATGGATTTATATTCTAAAAATATATTTTAGGGGAGTTGTTATTCAATGTGTGGGATTTGTAACTAGACACAAAGAAAGAGATTTAGAAATTCCAAAGCATCGTCAAGATTTAATGACTGCAATTGAAAAAGATTTATTTAATGACGATGATGTATTAGCGGTTTTTTATGGTGGTTCAATCGGGAGTGAAAACATGGATTTATATTCCGACATTGACCTCCGCATCGTTGTATTACCTGAAAAATTCCAAGCATTTATCTCGAACAAAAAAAATCGCCCTAAAAAGTGGGGAAATGTTCTTTATTTTGAGGATTTAGGTCCGTTTGTAACTTATTCAATCGCTCACTATGATTGTTTCGTTAAAGTGGATACATTTTATTATAAACCTGAAGACATTCAGCCTTCCGTATGGTTGAAAAATATAAAAATTATAAAAGATACGGATGGAATGTTGGCAGATATTTTAGATAAATCAATGGCTTTATCCTATGAACCAACAATTGAAGAATTGGAACTTTGGCAAACAAAGTTTTTTGCGTATTTTCATGAAGCTTATCGCAGAGTAATGAGAAAAGAGTATTATTATGCTTTGAAATGTATTGACAACTTACGTTTATCAATGGCAACAGCTTGGTATATGGAAGCAGGAATCCAACCAAATACGTTTGGTGATTGGGCAAAATACGAAGGGGAAAGAAGCAAGCTAGAAGCTTGGCAACTTTCCCTCCTTGAAAGTTGGGAATGTGGTAGAAATCCCCTTGAAATGATGAATGTGATGAAAAGTATAGTTCCAGAATTTAAAAGAGTTCATAAAAATCTTTGTAATAAGCTCGGAATCGAAGAAAATTCTGAATGGATTAATGGAATTATTGATATGGTTATTTAAGCAGAAACACCCGCACATTTTGCGGGTGTTTTGCTTACACCCATTTCTTTTTTAACTATCCCGAAAATTAGTATTTTCATCATTTGCTAGTGCCGTAAGCACGACATGGAGGTCTATCCTGAAAATGAATTTTTCATTATTCTGATGATGCCGCATAGATGCGGCATGGTTGTCTCCCTGGGAAGAACGAATGAACTTCCATCATCTGTGGTGAAGTTCGTTTCATGGTTGGCTAACGAAGCAGTTAGTCATAATAAACCGTTAATAAATTGATGAAGAAAAAGGTGTATCACTATTCGATACACCTTATTAAATCACTTAAAACATCCTTAATCCAATTGCCTTTCTAACTTCACTGATCACTTTTTGTGATGACTCTTTCGCTTTCATTTTCCCGTGTTCTAAAACATCATATACATCACTATCTGACAATTTTTTTCTTTTTTCTCTAAACGGTCCAACGATGGAATTGATCGAATCGGATAGAATGGATTTACATTGTACGCACCCTATCGTCGCATTACTGCATTGGAGCTGAATCTTTTCTAACGTTTCCTTTTCAGTAAAGTAAGTGTGCAAATGATAAACGTTGCACCCTTCTTTTGAAGGGTTACCTGCTTGATGTTTATAGATACGAGTAGGGTCAGAATATGCCTTCTTTACTTTTCGTTGAATGGTTTCATTGTCATCTTTCATACTAATATAACTGTCGGCGTTATCGGATTTACTCATTTTCCCTTTCCCTGAAAGAGAAGGAATACGAACAGCATTTTCCACAATCGGTCTTGGTTCAGGAAAAATATCTCCATAGAGTTGGTTAAATCTACGTACAATGGTCCTTGCTATTTCCAAATGAACCAATTGATCTTCGCCGACGGGCACAAATTTTCCTTTGTGTATAAGAATGTCTGCTGCCATCAAAACTGGATAACCTACTAATCCATAATTGACATTATCAGGTTGTTTTTTTGCTTTTTCCTTAAATGTCGGACAACGTAATAAATCCCCTAATGGCATTACCATGCTTAAATAAGTATGCAATTCACATATTTCCTCTGCAATCGAGGATTGGACATAAAATGTAGATTTATTTGGATCGAGCCCTGCTGCCAAATAATCTTTAGCAATTTCCAAAACATTTCTCGTTAAATCATCTGGTTTAGGGTGAGTAGTTAGTGAATGAATATCACTGATAAAAAAGTATGAATTGTACTTTTCCTGTAATTCAAGGATATTCTTCATTGCACCATAGTAGTTACCCAAATGTAATTCTCCTGTAGGTCTTATTCCTGATACTAATATTCCCCTATTCATCGAAATCCCTCCATTTTGTTGTAGTTTTAATGCTTTGAATTGAAAAAAACGTCCACCAGCCGTCTTCCATGACTAATCACTCCTTTTAGACAACTAAATAAAAAGGCTTTCCATCCACTTGCCAAAGGACGGAAAGCCGCGGTGCCACCTTTGTTCGTTTGTAAAACAACAAACGCACTTTTAGGGTACGGAAACATAAATTACGTTTCGATACCTTGTCTCTTTTAACAGTGAGACTCTCCGCCAAAACCTACTCTAAATTTCGGTCTGGTTGCTCCGAAGCCCATTCAACATGGTTTCCACACTGATTTGCACCAACCATCAGCTCTCTGAAGTGTCCGCCATGCCTACTATTCTTCATCATCACAAAGATATATGAATTTTTTTATTTATTATAATCACACGGTAGAATGATTGCAATGTTTTTTACTAAATTATCCAAAAAATTAGTATTTTCATCATTGCTGATGCCACATAGATGCGGCATGGTTGACTCCCATGGAAGAAAGAATTAACTTCCACATCTGTGATGAAGCTCGCTTCATGGTTGGCTAACGGGTGCTTTGTTGAATAACCTACATTAAATATAAAAGAGATTGGAACGTTTTCTTGTAACGTTTTTCAAGCTCTTTTATTAATTTGAATTATACTGTGAATTCATTGTGAAAATTGTGCGATTTGACCTGTGACTCAACCTGCGTTTTACTGTTTTGCACCTGACAAGTGAACCCGTTAACAACACACACGATTGTTTTTCTTATTTTCGAGCCACTCGTCTATTCTAATTCGTGATCTCGCTCTTTTCTTACTAAAATTAGATAATGACCACCATACTTATTTACGTTTGTAAAACCTAGTTTCTCATAGAAGGAGGTTTTATCTTTTGTTCCTAAAGCAATAGTACGAACCCTCTTCACTTTTGGATGATTTATCAATCTTAATATCAACTGTTTTCCTATACCTTTTCCTTGATAAGGTTTATCCACTACCACATCGTAGATTTCTCCCCAACGTACATAATCGGTAAGCATACGGGCAAAACCAACAATTTTACCATTATCAAACGCTGCAACCAGTAAAGGGGTATTTTTTAACATTTCTTCCCATTCTGCTATATCAGTTGGCATCTTCCAAGTAGCTACTCTTTGGAAAATCTTTTTGAGTTCTACAACATCAATATCATCTTTGCTATGGCTGTAGCTAATATTCACTGATAGTTTCCTCCTTGCATTGTAATATTATTTATTAGATTCTTACAAGAAAATTAAATTCCTCCTGTATCCTTTATTCATGTGAACTTTACATAACACTATATTATTGTTGTATTCAAGAGTACATCAGTGGGCTAAAGAGAATAATTATAATATCGTTTCTTTATCTTCTGGCTTACAGCGTGTTGACGCACATCGTTTTTATGAAGAAAAAATGCAATATGATAAAGTAAGCTACGTATTCTTGAAGAGACTATCGAAGTAACAATAAGTATTAGCTCAATAAGAAGCAGTAAATAAGTATAAAAACGCTCTGATTTTTGTTCCGAGCGTTTTTCTTTGCGATTTATATTGTTATTTTGTACTAATTACTTTGTATTTGCTGTGTTTTTTCACATTTCTCTTCACGAAGTGAACCCGTTAAGGTTTTAAATGGGTTTTATTTTTATTATGTTTTAAGTATTTTCTGAAAATAAAACGGAAATGACTGATAGTAAAAAGGTTTGTGAGGGGAGAAACATGTATGTAAATAATGTGCGTGAGGCTTTGGATCGATTAACCGAGGATGAATTCGAGGAATATTTAAAAAGGTTGCGGTTAGTATTGAGAAAAAGGTACAAGAAGAATGTAAAGCCATCGGACCTAAAAAATCGAGTTAAAGAATTCATTAACGGAAAAGATCCAAAAATTGATTATTTTGAATCATATTTATTAACATTCGATGAGCTTTCAGTAAATGGAGCGATAAATGCATTACATAATAAAAAAATAAGAATACCAAAAACATGGAGACAACTGCTATTAAGTGTAACAGAAGATCGGACATTATCACCTGAAGTTGTAAAACATTTGGAGGACGAACAAATATTATCAGAGATAAAGGCATTGTTTTATAATTCCATTGAATATTGCAAAAACGAAAATAGGGATCAATTTTTTACAAATTTGTATAGCTTTAATAATTTTTTGAAAATAAAATGATTTATCAACTGACCTGTTCAAGACAACAGGTCATTTTTTTGAAATTTTTGTTGTTTAAAAATGACGTTTTTTGTAAATAATGATAGAAAAATGTCATTTTCAAATTACCTAAAAACAATTTTATTTCATAAATCAATCATTTACCGCATTTAAAGATACACAAAAAAATATTTCTTTAAATTATTTTTTCTCAAAAATATTTTTTGTATAAAAATGGGAACTGGGAAATTTTATGGCATGTATAAGGAAACTTGTCTGTCTATGATAGGAACGTGAAGGTTTTGCATCAAAGGAGTGGCATAGATGGCGAAAAGGAAAACAGAATTAACCGAAAAGAAAATCGCTGAAATGGAAAAAGAAGGTGGTGGTCAAGGCAAGGGAGAGAATTATAAACCTTGGATATATATTCAGGATTTTCCTTCAAGTGGTCTAGCGACTAGGGGGAAAGGATGGAAAACCAATCGAATTCATCACTTTTTATCCAAATTAGAACGGGATTATTTCTATGTATTGGAATGGAATCGGTCTGTTGTTGATATACGAGAACAGTTTCCATTAAATCGCGAAGATACATTGTTTATTGCCACAAACAAAGGCATTAAACATCCAATAGATCCGAAATCCCAAATACCAATTGTCATGACCACTGATTTTCTTATCACGGTGACCACTTCAGCAGGCACAAAACATTATGCCCGGACAATAAAACCATCAAAAGAACTGGAGAACAAACGAACCATTGAGAAATTAGAAATTGAACGTTCCTATTGGGAAGATCGTGGGGTTGATTGGGGAATTGTCACGGAAAAGGAAATGCCTAGGAACCTGATTGAAAATGTTGAATGGTTACATTCGTCCTATTTTGGTATAGAAGGTTTGCCTACATCAGCACTTCATACTTATGCTCAACAAATGAAATCATTCATTAAGAAATATAATACCTCGATTATAGAAGTGGTAACAGAATTTGATAACACATTTCAATTAGAAAATGGAATGGGATTAGAAATCCTTAAGTATTTAATTGCCCACCGAGAAATACGTGTAGATATTAATCAAAAGATTCACACGCACCTTTGGGTGGAAGATGTTTTCAAACTAGACTTTATATAAGAAAGAAGGGATCAAATGTTTGTAATAAATGACATCATCAGTATTGAAGAAGCTAGCGGCAAGAAACAATTGGAGCGTATCCTTTGGATTGATGAAGGTAATGTAATCTGTTACACCATCGATATTGAAAAAGAAAAAGCACTACCCATCAAGCGGAAAATCTCTGATTTGCAGCAATTACACACAGAACAATTATTATCGTTTATCGATAATGATCCTTATGGTTTTATCTATCAAGATGAGGAACAACTTCCTGAAAAAAATAAAATGTTGAGAGATGAACGTTGGGAATGCATCAAAGACATGGTTTTACAAGAGCCGGAAATATATGAAAGCGAAACAAGGGGTTCTCTCATTCGAATGGCGATGGAAAAGACGGGCAAAACCAAACGGTTACTTTATAAGTACATGGTTCAATATTGGCAAAGAGGTAAAGTGAAGAACGCTTTGTTGCCCGATTATCAAAATTCTGGCGGGAAAGGGAAGGAAAAGACTTGCACAGATAAGAAAAAAGGACGACCACGAAAATTTGCTACAATAACCGGCGAAGGTATTGTAATAACCGATGAGATTAAAAGAATTTTTGAGGTTAGTGTGAAGAGGTTTTATCATACTGCGAAGAAAAATCCTCTAGCAACGACCTATGAACAAATGCTTAAAACCTTCTTTGTGGCGGATTATCGATATGATAATGGCATAAAAAAGCCCATTCTCCTAGAACAAGATAAACTTCCGACACTAAGGCAGTTCCGATACTGGTACGAAAAGACCTATCAATTGGAAGAAAAACTTCGAAAAAGAAAAGGTAATCGGAGATACGAATTAGAGGATCGGGCAGTGTTAGGAACTTCCGTTGGTGAATTGTATGGACCTGGAACAAAATATCAGATTGATGCAACGGTTGCAGATGTTTATCTTGTCAGTTCTTTTAATCGAAATTGGATCATCGGTCGTCCTGTCATTTATGTAGTAATTGATGTATTTAGCCGTATGGTTGTGGGGTTGTATGTAGGACTAGAGGGACCATCGTGGCTCGGGGCAATGATGGCACTTGCCAATACTGCCAGCGATAAAGTTTCCTATTGTAAGCAATACGGTATTGAAATAACAAAAGACGAATGGGATTGTCATTACCTTCCTCAAACGCTATTAGCCGACCGGGGAGAATTAGAAGGGTACAATATCGAACGACTTATTTCTGTTTTTAATATGAAAGTAGAAAATACACCACCGTACCGAGCAGATTGGAAAGGAATTGTCGAACAGCACTTTAAGACCATTCATACAAAAGTCAAACCATTTTTACCTGGCATCGTGGATAGGGATGCCATAGTACGAGGTGATAGGGATTATCGTTTAGATGCCACGTTAACATTGGAAGAATTCACAAGTGTGATTATCCGATGTGTCCTCTATCACAATAATCACCATTGGTTGAAACACTATAATCAAGATGAAATGATGATTCAAGATGAGGTCCCACTGATTCCTCGCGAATTATGGAAGTGGGGTATAAAAAATCGTTCCGGCAAACTCCGTTCTTATTCAGAAGATATCGTAAAACTTAACCTCCTTCCAAGGGCAAAAGCTAGAGTGACGTATAAAGGAATTGAGTTTAAGAAAATGCGTTACAGCAGTGAAAGGGCATTAAAAGAAGGTTGGTTTGAAGAAGCCAGACAAAAGAGTTGGCAAATCCCTATTTGTTATGATCCAAGAAACATGTCACACATTTATTTGCCTAGCGAAGACGGTCGAAGCTATGAAGTAGCTACTTTGCTTGATCATCAAAAGAAATATCATGGAAAAACAATCGAAGAAGTAGAATATTTGTTTGCTTATGAAACGTTGAAACACCAAGAATATGCTCATGAAGAAATTCAACAAAAGGTGGATTTGGCAAGCGACATCGAACACATTGTTCAAAAAGCAAAAAAGTTAGTTGATCAAGAAAAAATAGAAATGAGTAATGCCCAAAAAGTCAAAGGAATTCGTGGGAATCGTTCAATGGAAAAAGAAGAGAGAAGGAAAGAAGAAGCCTTTTTATTAGCGGATTCTGACCAATCGACTCAAAGAACTATTTCAGAAGAACATGTCGAAGACACGCAGCCGAAAAAGAGCGTTTCCAGAATCGAGTTATTACGACAAAAACAAAAGGAGAAGTTGATGCATGCAAAAAACAGTCAATGAAACACAGATTCTGCATGGTAAAACAGTAGTTGATGCGATTTATAGCCCTCAGATCGTTCAAGATTATGAAAACAATCCATTGATTGAAGCACTTCCTCCTATTCTTACGGAGGAAGAAGTAATTGAACAAATATCCGTATTCCCTCCATTTAATGAAAAAGAACGTTCGTTGAATGCTAATTATCGATTTCATTGTGTGCAGAGGCTGTTTCAATACTTTCAACCATTTGAAAAACATTTAGACCTTGAACAACGAATTTCAAGAGCCATCCGTCAAGGATATCTGCACCGAAATCCAATGCAAAAAGAAGAAGTCATGAGAATTCATGAAAGTTACCAAGCGATAAAAGAGGGGAAATTTTTAAAGAGCTATCAAACAGAAACAAAACGAACAGCAGCTGGCTTTACGCTTATTGGTCTTTCAGGAATCGGAAAATCGACCGCAATTGAAAGAGTGTTATCTTTTTATCCGCAAATTATTAAGCATCATGAGTATCAAGGGAAACCATTTATTTTTACTCAGATTAGCTGGATGAAGCTGGACTGTCCGTTCGATGGTTCATTAAAAGGCTTATGTATAAGCTTTTTTGCAGAATTGGATCGATTGCTGGGATCCAACTATCTAAACAAATTTGGGTCACAAAAAAATACTACAGATTTAATGTTACAGCGAATGGCTCATCTGGCAAGTCTCCATGGGATAGGCTTACTCATTATCGATGAGATTCAGCACCTCAGTCTTAGTAAGAGTGGCGGATCGGACAAAATGCTGAACTTTTTCGTCACATTGGTTAACACCATTGGTATTCCTGTTTTGCTGGTTGGAACAAATAAAGCTGTTTCGGTTTTACAAAGTGAATTCCGGCAAGCAAGACGGGGAAGCGGACAAGGGGATATGGTTTGGTCCCAGATGCCAAAAGATGAGTCATGGGAGTTATTTGTCGAAGGTATGTGGGAATATCAGTGGACAACCAATTATACACCGCTAACCAGTGAATTCAGTGATTTGATTTATGAGGAAAGCCAAGGAATCCTCGATATTGCTGTCAAACTCTTCATGCTATCACAGGTAAGAGCGATTGCAACAGGGGAAGAAAAATTAAGCAAACAAATCATCAAACAAGTGGCAAACGATAGCTTAAGGTTGGTTCGACCGATGTTAAAGGCATTGAGATCAGGAATTCCAAGTGAGATTGCCAAATACGAAGATATTCGTCCCATTGATATTGATGAGGAAATTGAAAAATATAAAGCCTCCATTGATTTGCAAGAAAAGATTCGCATTCAAAAGAAGATACAAGAACAAAAACGTCAAAAAAGGGAGCAATCCCTTTTAGAAGAGGTGACACTGCAACTGTTAGCTATGGACTTTGAGCCCAAAGAAGCCCAGACCGCCCTAAAGAAAGTCTTTAAAAAGTTTGGCGAAGATATTGAAAAACCAATGGTGATAAAAGAAGCGATAAAACTCCTTATTGAAAAGGATGAGAAGAAAGACAATGCTCAAATCAAAACCAAGAAAGCCAAATCAAAATCGGAAAATTATTTGGGTCACTTAATGGAAGAAGCAAGGAATAAGAAAAAATCAGTTCACGAATGGTTTCTTGATAAAAACATTGTCAAACAACCTTTAGATGATTTTTGGGAGGAAGATGACCATGCTACTTTGGTTTCCAACGCCGTATCCTGATGAGCTTCTATATAGCGTATTCGCGAGGTATCATGTGCGGTCCGGAAATACAAGTCCTAAAATGACGACCGAAGAATTGTTTGGAAAACGGACCATCCGATCAGTTTGGGACTTACCAGCCAATTTGAATACTTTGTTGAGTCGAATGGGTCCTTATTGGGATGCAGATAACCTAATTTTCAACCATACGATGTATTCATATTATGCAGCCTTTTTGCTTCCAAAGCAGGCAGATCAAGTAAAAAAATCCATGATGGATGATAAAGGGAGTACCATTCATACCCGTATCGGAGTTTCAGCAAGTAATGTGAAAACAAAAACGAACCTTTGGGTATGTAGTGATTGTATCAAAGAGGACATGGACACGTATGGCGAAATGTATTGGCATCGTATCCATCAAGCTCCTGGCGTGTTTATTTGTCCAAAACATGAAACGATATTGGAAGAAACAGCGGTATCTACAAAAACTGAAAACCAACATGAATATGTAATCGCAACCCCTTTTATTGAAAGAAAACGGATGAACCTGGATGGGTTGCAAAAAGAAGAACTTCAGTTGCTTTTAAAAATTGCTCAAATAACGGAGTCCCTGCTAACAAATAGGCATCTCCAGACACAAGATAATACCGTTAGGGAAAAGTATGTTGAGCTTTTAAAACAAAAAGGATTTGCCAGTCCTAATGGGTTTGTAAAACGTGATAAATTATATCAGAGCTTTACTTCAAAGTTTTCCGACCGCTGTTTGGAACTTTTACAGTCTCCAGTATTGTTCGAAGAAACCAATTGGTTAACGATGATATTTCAAAAACACCGGAAGTCCTTTCATCCGATACGGCATATACTAGTCATGCTGTTTTTAGAAACCGACTTGAATCATTTGTTTAATAAAGAGCAGTATCATCCTTTTGGTAAAGGTCCTTGGCTATGCTTAAATGTCGCATGCCCCAATTATCATAAACCAGTTGTTACATCTTTAACGATAACCAGATGTTATGATACAGGGAAACCGGTTGGAACATTTCGTTGTGACTGTGGGTTTGTTTTTTCAAGGAGAGGACCTGATAAAAACAGTAATGATCGGTATCGTATTGGCACGATAAAGGAATACGGTAAGGTTTGGAAGGATAAACTGACCGAATTAGTGAACGAAGGGTATTCACTTACAGATATATCAAAAGAATTACAGGCGGACCGAGCAACAATCAAAAAGTACGCTGCCGAATTAGGATTAAAAGTACCATGGAAATTACCAAAAATCGAAAAGGAAAACCAAGAAGATCCGTTGGAACGATACGAAGCCCAATTAGCCGAAAGAAAAAATAAATGGCTTGAGCTACAAAAGTTATACCCTGAAAAATCAAAGACGGAATTACGAAAAATGGCACCTGATGTTTATGCGTTTTTGTACCGACATGATCGTGATTGGCTTAATAAATATTCTCCTTCAAAGAAAAGAATTCAACCCTCTAAGCAACGTGTAAATTGGGACAAGCGAGATGAAGAAATCTTAAAAATGGTCAAGGAAGCTGTTCGGACATGGGATTTGGGAGCTGAGAAGCCAACAAGGATTACAAAGACAGCCATTGGCAAGAAAATCAACCACTTGTCCTTACTTGAGAAAAAAGGTGATAAATTACCCAAAACCATGAATTATATTTCTCAAGTAGAAGAAAGTTTAGAATCGTTTCAAATGAGACGGGTGGAATTTGTAATCGAGAAATTAAAACAAGAGGGACAACCTATCATTGAATGGCAAATTTATAAAAAGGCAGGACTTCGACCGAACGTTTCAAATAAGGTGAAGAGGTTTATTTCTTTAAAGATAGTTGATTTAAATACTGTTTAAAAAGAGATGTTTAACAGGTGAAAAGTATGTGAAAAATTTAACATTTGATCAAATTTGAAAAATTAACTTGACGATTTGCTATATTATGGTTATAATTAAATTGAAAATAACAGAGATATGTTTTGCGGAGTCAAATCATATCAAAATCTAAATTTTAGGTGGGTAGAAGCCCATCTAAACTAATTTGAATTGAATTATCAATAATGCGTGGCATTATTGATGCGAATTTTTTCTTTAGGAGGTCAGATGTTCCTGATCTCCTTTTAATTTATGGAGAGGAGAAGGCTTCATATGGAAAGGGTCATGATTTTTATTGATGGAAATAACTTTTATCATGCGGCAAAAAATTATTTAAACCAGAGTCCAAAGTATAAATTAGAGGAACTTTGCCAAAATGTTACAAACAAAAAACCTAATAGATATTTATTGAGAAGTTACTTTTATACAGTAAATGAACCACATCAGCAAGCAATTATAAATGCCTTAAAAAAAATTCCACGTATTTCTGTTAATGCAGAAGGGTATTTAAAGAAAAATAGAATTCCAGGTATTACATTTGACCCTAATGATCCTAGTACATATATTTCTGAAGAAAAAAGAACAGATATTAATTTAACAACTGACTTATTAGTAGGAGCATATATGAATAGTTATGATACTGCAATTATTTTTAGTGCAGATAATGATTATCTCACACCTATAAAAGAAATTCAGAAAATAGGAAAAATTGTGGAGTTGGTTATTACAGAGGGACAACCTATCTCCGAAAATTTAAGAAATACTGTTGACGAAGTATTTGAATTAAATGAAGATGATTTTAAAAATTGTTGGAATGGCACATATATATCAAACAGAAGACAAGCTCAAACCACTCCTTAACACCAATGAAAAGAAATCGCTTAAGAAAATTTTTTGAGAAAAAAGCTCTTAAGGGAAACAAAGAGGTGGCTTTTTCAGTCACCTCTTTGTTTATTTTTTATTTATTCATTTTTAGTACCCGACTTTTTTGTCACGCAAAAAAAAATCGTGGTACCCGACTTTATTTTTTACGAAATGTAAAATCGAACGTAAGAATGCGGGGTTTATCGTTTCACAGTACCCAACTTTTTTGTAATTTAACAAAACACACGTCACGATGTATGTAATCGGACGTGTGTTTTTTCGTGTAAATATTTATGCCTTGTTGTTTCGTTTGTTTTGCTGATACAGTTGTACGATTTGTTCCTCCTGTTCGCGAATGATGACTTTTGGAACAGGCGTCGGTTTTTTGTTTTGATCGATGGCGACCATTGTTAAAAAGCATGTCGTTGTTAAGTGATGTTCGCCTGTAAATAAATCTTCTGTTTCGACTTTGACGAATACTTTCATGGATGTGCGACCGGTCGAGTAGACGAATGCTTCGAGTTTTAAAATGTCACCTACTTTTGCGGACGAAATAAAGTCAACTTTGTCGATCGAAACGGTGACGACTGCTTTTCGCGCATGGCGCATGGCGGATATTGCCGCAATTTCATCAATGTAAGCTAAAACGGTACCGCCAAAAATCGTGCCGAGATGGTTCGTATCAGAAGGTAATACGAGACGCGTTTGAATCGTTTTTGACTGCTCGACGCTTACTTCCATGATTTCATCCCTCCGTACGCTAAAAGACGCTCGCGGTATTCGCGTGCTGCCTCTACCATCACTTGAAGTGCGGCAATCGTTTCTTCTTCTTTTCGAGTTTTTAATCCGCAATCTGGATTGACCCAAAATTGTTCTGGACGAAGAACGCGAAGTGCCCGTTCGATTTGTTCGCTTAGTTCTTCTTTTGTCGGAATGCGTGGGCTATGAATGTCATACACCCCTAATCCGATTCCCTTCTCATACTCATATGTTTCAAATACAGAAACAAGTTCACCATGGCTTCGTGACGATTCAATGGAGATGACATCCGCATCAAGCTCATCAATGATATGCATCATATGTTCAAACTGTGAATAGCACATATGGGTGTGAATCTGCGTTTCCTCTTCCACCGATGAGGTAGCGAGGCGAAACGCCATAACGGCATCTTCCCAATACGATGCATGTTTTTTTGTTTTCAAAGGCAATCCTTCCCGTAATGCTGGCTCATCGACTTGAATGATGCGTATTCCTTCTTTTTCTAACTGCAATACTTCCTCACGAATGGCGAGGGCGAGCTGCACCAGCACATGTTTTCGTGGAATATCGTCGCGAACGAACGACCAGTTTAAAATAGTTACTGGTCCTGTTAACATTCCTTTCACAGGTTTAGTCGTTAATGATTGGGCATATACTGTTTCTTCTATGGTCATCGGTTGTTGATAGGCAATATCGCTAAAAATAATAGGTGGGCGCACACAACGTGATCCATATGATTGCACCCAACCGTTTGTTGTGCATGCCATGCCTTGCAGTTTTTCACCGAAAAACTCCACCATATCTGTACGTTCAAATTCGCCATGGACAAGCACATCGAGCTGAAGTTGCTCTTGAATGTCGATCCATTTTGCGATTTCTTTCTTTATAAACGACTTGTATTGCTTGTCGTTCCATTCGCCTTTTTTCCACTTCATTCGAGCTTGGCGCACGTCGCTCGTTTGTGGGAAGCTTCCAATCGTCGTTGTCGGCAAAAGTGGAAGCTGCAAATGGGCTTGTTGTGCTTTTTGTCTTTCGCTGTAAGATGTTCGGTTTAATGGAACGGTTGTGATATCGTCTGTTTGTTTAGATTGACGGAACTTGGAAAAATAAACGTTTGTTTGTTCATCGTATTTGATTAGCTCGTCGATCGTTACGTTTCCGTTCATATACTCTGTCAACATACGTATTTCATCTAATTTTTCATCGGCAAATGATAAAGCCCCAGCAAGCTCCGTCGGCAATGCATGTTCATGTTTTGTCGTGACAGGAACATGCAGTAAGCTGCAAGACGGTTGAATGATCAGTTGTTCGGCAACGTTTGCTAAATGATGAAGGAGCGTTGCTTTTTGGGCAAGCGAGCTTTTCCATACATTGCGACCGTCTACAATCCCAGCAACTAATATTTTATCTTTCGGAAATCCGTACGTGTTTATGTTTTTCATGTTCTCGCCATCGTCATGCACGAAATCAAGCCCAATGCCTGCGACAGGTAAAGCAACGATTTCACGATAATGCGATACGCTATCAAAATATGTTTGTAAAATAAGGTTTATATTTGGTACATCGCGATGAAAAACTTCATATACATCACGAAATGCATCGACTATGTCATCGTCTATATCTTGAACGAGAATCGGTTCATCGATTTGGACGAATGACACGCCCGCTTCGCTTAGTTGTTTGAATAATTCCACATAAAGAGGAACTAATTGTGCGAGATGTTTGCGCCACTCGTGTCGCGCGTATTGCTTAGAAAGCAAAAGAAACGTAATCGGTCCAAGTAATACAGGCTTTGTTTCTAAATTGAATGTTTCTTTTACAAGCTTGTATTCTTTCAATAGGCGATTATCCACTAATTTCGGCTTCGTTTGCCCGATTTCAGGCACAATGTAGTGATAATTTGTATTAAACCATTTCGTCATTTCAAGCGCATGTTGCCCATTTGTCCCACGTGCCATTGCAAAATATTGCTCAAGCGTATCGTTTATTTGTTGAAATCGCTTGGGAATATACCCAAACATAAATGCGGTATCTAGCACGTGATCGTATAAAGAAAAATCTCCGATCGGAATGAGATCAATTCCTTTCTCAAGTTGTTTACGAATGGAATCGAGTCGAATCGTTTCCATTGTTTTTGTGAATTGATCTTTGTCTATTTGCCCATTCCAAAAAGATTCTAATGTTTTTTTCCATTCTCTTTTTTCACCAATGCGCGGATACCCTACATTTGAACTACGAATGAACAAGTTAAGCACCTCCAGTTATTTATATCCCAATCAAGCAAAAAAACCCTCTTCCAAACAGAAGGAGGGCATAGCTAGCTCGTATTGAGATACATGAAGTGCCTCAAGATCATATGTCCTCACTCCTCCCTATGACGCGTAGGTCGTAAGTGCATACAACAGGCAGGTCTCCTGACTTAGCTTCATCGCTGTTTATCTCCTTCCCATTTCAAATGAAACAGTGGATTGTGATAAACAGCTCTGCATCACAGTGGCGCGACCGTGTTGGACTTTCACCAAACTTCCCTTTTAAGATTCACAGCATGTGTGAACCACCTGTTGCGTGAACTTATTATGTTATTGTATAAAATTCAGAATAAACGAACTTTTTGTTTTTTTCAACAGAAATATTAATGTATTTTTACATAAAACATAAAAATAATGTAGTAATCACCCTAACGTTTGTGAATTTTTTGATTTGTATGCATATTGATGGTCAGCTATGGAGGATTTTTTATTTAATGCTATCAATAACATCATAGTAATAATGCAAGCTGTGCCAATCCATTGAAAAAAACCAAAAGGTTCTTTTAACCAAAAAACGGTTGTTAAAACAGCGGCGAGTGGTTCAATGTTGCCTAATAGGCTTGATTCTTTAGGCGAGAGACTTTGTAAGCTTTCGATATAAAACCAAAATGCAATCATTGTACCGAATATAATAACGAAAATTAAGTATAAGTACGTTTCTATGGTTAAGTGTTTAAAATCCATTTGCCAGGGTGGATGAACAAAGCTTAGTGCTAAGCCGCCAATCACCATGGACCAGCCGACAACGACAAGTGAATGATATTGTTTCAGTAAAGGAACAGCATATAGAGTATAAAATGCTAAAGCGATGCCAGATAAAAAACCCCAAACAATTGCGAGCAGTGGTACAGATAGTTGGGAAACAGAACCGTTTGTTAATAAGAAAAAGCAACCAACTAAGGCGAGCGAAATAGCCAATACATCTCTTTTTGTTATAGTAGCTTGTCTGTGAAAAACGGAGTAAATGATAATCATAACAGGTGCTAAATATTGCAATAATGTGGCGACAGCTGCGTTACCATGTTTAATGGAAGCCATATACGTATATTGAACAGCCAGCATACCGAGCAATCCGAAGGTAATCAATGAGATAACTGCTTTTTTCGTTTTCCAAACGGAAAATATTTGTGTGCGCTCTTCTTTCCTAACAAATTGAACGATTAAAAGTAAAAAACCAGCTACGAGTAATCTTGTCGTTACAAGCCAATCTACATCGATGCCATACTGAAAAAGTTTTTTTGATACAGTTCCCCCAATCCCCCAAAATAATGCTCCGGTGATGACTAAAAATAATCCTTTTTTTCTATTCATGATTCATTTTTCACCTCGGAATATAAAAATAGTACTATGATAGTTTGTATAATAAGACAAAATACATTATAAATCATACAAAGATTGAATAAAAAAATATCACTATATTGAGGTGATAGTGTGCAAATAAAGGATTTTATGGTTGATCGAAATTTAAAAGAATTAACTGAACATCGGACGGTTGCGTTGCCAGTTGCATGTTACGAGACAATTATTAATCAAAACGTTCATGGATATATACCGCTCCATTGGCATGACGAATTACAATTTATTCTCGTTATAAAGGGTCAATCCATTTTTCAAGTTAATGGGGAAAATATCGTTGTTGGAGAAGGAGAAGGGTTGTTTATTAATAGTGGCTGTCTGCATATGGCAAAAGATATGGATGATTCGAATTGTGCTTATATTTGCTTAAACGTTTCGCCTAGCTTTATACTGTCACAAGAACTTTATGCCACCTATGTAACTCCATATATTCAAGCGACTAATTTATCTTACTTACAATTACATCCAAACGAACTATGGGGGAAAAATATTTTGGATGCTGTCAGAAAAATAAACGAATTGATACGGAAAAAATCCTTATACTATGAACTAGACATCTTTATCCAGTTAACATTCATTTGGAAAAATTTAGTTATGAATGGTTTTCAATTAAAGTACGAGCGGATGGAAATGCTAAAGAGCCATCGAATGAAACAAATGTTAGATTGGATACACACACATTATGCAGACAAAATACTTTTAGAAGATATTGCCCGAGCTGGCCAATTGAGCCGTTCCGAGTGTTGTAGATACTTTAAAAAATTTCTCAAAAAAACACCACTAAATTATGTAATAGAGTATCGAATTCAAAAAAGTTTAATTCTCTTGCAAAAAGATCATTTGAATGTTACAGAGGTTGCCTACCAAGTCGGTTTTAATAGTACAAGTTATTTTATTGATCGATTCCGAAAATATATGAAAATGACACCACTGTCTTATAAAAAACGTATGAGTAACTTTAATTCAAACAGATCGTTCGATTGAACTGTAACAAATGGTCTATAACAAGAGCCGCTTTGTTTTATGGCGGCTCTTTTTCATTGAAAAGACCTTTATTACTTAAAAATACGCCTTGAGTCGTAGTTGAAAATATAGCTATGGGACATGATGAACAAAGATGAGAATCGGTAAGATGAAAGCAAGGAAGGAGGCGAAAGGGATGTTAAAAAAAATCGGGTTATTGCTTGCAGGTGGAATGGCGGTACTCGTGCTTATGTTTCACCTCGGGCCGCTCATTGGATTAGCGATCAGCTTGGCGATTTTGTACTATGCGGTCAAAAAGTTTTTCAAAGCCGATTCGACGTTCGGCAAAATCGTTTGGGCGCTCATTGGCTTGGCTGCGCTGATGGTAAGCGTGTCGAATGTGCCGGCGCTTGTTGCTATCGTCGCAGCGTATGTGCTGTATGTCGTGTATAAAAAATGGAACGAACCGAAAGAAGTGGTGCAAGTCGTTGACGATCCGTTCGTGAACTTCGAAAAACAATGGGCGGAGCTACAAAAACATTATTAAAGGAGCGAAGAACAATGGGTTTACTTTCTCGCATGAAAACGATGATTGCAGCAGATATTCATGAATGGTTGGACGAAAAAGAAAAGAAAAATCCGATTGCGGTGCTAAATGAATACTTACGCCAATGCGAACAAGAAGTAGAAAAAGTACGAAAGCTGCTTGAGCGGCAATACGTATTAAAAGAGCAGTTTACGCGCGAATATCGCGAAGCTGTGCAGCTGGCGGAAAAGCGGAAAAAACAGGCGGATATTGCCTCAAAAGCAGGAGAATCGGAGCTGTTTGCATTTGCGTCTCATGAGCAAATGCAATACGAAGAGCGGGCGGCGCGATTAAAGCAATTGCTTGAGCAAACAAGCGAACAGTTATTGGAACTAGAAAAGAAATACGAACAAATGAAACATCAACTAAAAGATATGCATATGCGCCGCATGGAACTGATGGGGCGAGAAAATATCGCACGGGCGCATTATCGCATGAATCGCGTATTAGACGGGTATGCAAGCCCAGCGTTTACTACGTTCGCGGATACAGAGTCCTATTTAGCGCGCCTCGAGCAACAAGTGCAGTCAGACTATTATCGCCATACGATTGACGCTCGCATCGCTGAATTAGAAAAGCGGTTGCAGCAAGAGCAATAAACATATATGCTAAAGGCGTACGTTGTTGCGCCTTTTTCGTTTGATTGAGTTATCGTTGAAAGGGGGATGCCCCGTGGATAAGAAAAAAACGACTGACTATGTTAGTTGGGTAGTGCTTCTTGCGCTCATGATTTTGGCGCTAGAAATTGCGTTTTTTCATCCAGGCATTATTTTTTCTGTTCTTTTTTCAGCAGGCTTTATTTATATCGGAAGAAAAAAATGGCATCGGAAACTTGGGAAAATCGTCTTTTGGCTTGGGTGCATTGGTCTTGTAGTGCACGTGTTCACAATGGTGACATTCAGGTTTTTGCTTGTCGCCCTATTGTTTTATGCGATCATTCAGTTTGCCCAGTCAAAGCGACGCCCTATCGTTATTCGTCCAGAGAGGACAACAACCTTTGCAGAAACAGAAGGCGGTTTTCGTCAACCGCTTTTTCAAAACATGTTGTTCGGTCGGCAAAAAACACCGGAGCATGCATATGAATGGAGCGATGTGAACATTCAAACAGGCATTGGCGATACAGTGATTGATTTAAGCTATGCGGTCGTTCCGAAAGGGGAAGCGGTCGTCGTCGTTCGTGGCTGGATTGGCAATGTCCACATTTTCGTTCCGTACGAAACGGAAGTAAGTGTCGTTCATTCCGTACTGTTTGGGGCAGTGTCTATGTTTTCAAAAGAAACGGAGCGGCTATGGAATCAAACGTTTATTTATGAAACGCCCGCATATGAAACAGCTGAGCAGAAGCTAAAAATCATCACCTCGATGGCGATTGGAAACGTTGAGGTGAAACGGATATGAATCGGCATATCGTTGGAGGGTTGCTTCTGGCTTTGACCGTTGCGGTTATATTATTTCTTTCATACGCTCTCACATTTCCGCCTGTGAAGTGGTCGGCGCTATGGGACGAAACGGTGCTTGGTGTGCCGTTTATCGTTTTTTTGTTTATGGCAAGCAGCCTAATTGGTGTGTTGTTTGGCGCCGTGTTCGATTGGTTTTGGCGTAAACAATGGCGAGCGGTTGAACATGCGTTGTTTCAAATCGAACAAGGAAATACCGAGCTATCGCGTCAACATACGGCAAAAGAACTTGAGGATGTATGGGAGAGAATTGAGAAACTGCAAAAACATTGGCTCGAACAGACGAAACGTACCCAAAAATTAACGACAGAAAAGGTAGAAAACGAAGAAGAACTCATCGAGCGAATTATTTCGGAAGAACGAAATCGCTTAGCGCGCGAATTGCACGATTCCGTGAGCCAACAACTATTTGCGGCATCGATGATGATGTCTGCGCTGATGGAAACGTATATAGGAAGCGAACAAGGGGAGAAGCAACTGAAGCTCGTGGAACAAATGATTCACCAATCGCAGCTTGAAATGCGGGCATTATTGCTTCATTTGCGTCCCGTACAACTGAAAGGAAAATCGCTTCAAGATGGAATGAGGGAACTGTTAACGGAACTTGCGCAAAAAGTGCCAATGGAGATCAAATGGAAAATCGAAGACGTGACGCTTGACCGCGGAGTAGAAGATCATTTATTTCGCATTTTGCAAGAATCGGTGTCCAATACGCTTCGCCATGCGAAAGCGAACATGTTAGAAGTATTGTTGCTTGAGCGAGATGGATTTGTCCTTTTGCGCGTGTCGGATGATGGCGTTGGCTTTGATGTCGAACGAACAAAAAGCGGCTCTTACGGCTTACAGCATATGTACGAACGAGCGGCTGAAATCGGTGGGACGTTAAAAATCGTTAGTGTAAAAGATAAAGGAACTCGGTTAGAAGTGAAAGTACCGCTTGTGTAAGGGTGGGAGTAGTGTGATTAAAATATTGCTTGTTGATGACCATGAAATGGTGCGGCTTGGCGTTTCTGCCTACTTATCGGCCCAACCGGATATGGAAGTTATCGGAGAGGCGGAAAGTGGGGAAAAAGGGGTAGAACTTGCCCTGCAACTCCGTCCAGATATGATTTTAATGGACTTAGTGATGGAGCCGATGGATGGCATTGAAGCGACGAAACAAATTATAAGCGCGTGGCCGGAAGCGAAAATTATGATTGTCACAAGTTTTGTAGACGATGACAAAGTATATCCAGCGATTGAAGCAGGTGCTGTCAGTTATATGTTAAAAACGTCGAAAGCGAGCGAAATTGCAAATGCGATTCGCGCGACGTTTCATGGGCAATCGGTATTCGAGCCCGAAGTGATGGGAAAAATGATGAACAATCGGCGAAAGCAGTCGCTTCCACACGAACAATTGACGAGCCGCGAAATGGAAGTGTTGTTGTTAATGGCGCAAGGAAAAACGAACCAAGATATTGCCGATGAGTTGTTTATTTCATTAAAAACAGTCAAAGTCCACGTCAGCAACATTTTAGCGAAACTAGACGTGCAAGACCGGACGCAAGCGGTCATTTATGCGTTTAAACACGGATTGATCAAATAATGCTCGCTTTTATGGCGAGATTTTTTTATTTTTTGCTTTACATTAACGTTACGTCAACGTTTATCATGAAATTGTCAGGGGGTGAGCGCGTGGAATATACGGTGCAGCAACTAGCAAAGTTGGCGGGGGTGACGAGCCGAACGCTACGTTATTACGATGAAATCGGTCTTTTGAAGCCAGCGAGAGTGAATGCCTCGGGCTATCGCATATACGGAGCGAAAGAGGTCGACCAACTCCAGCAAATTTTGTTTTATCGCGAACTCGGGGTGGATTTAGAAACGATTAAGCAAATCATCATGGCCCCGTCATTTGACGACGTACAGGCGTTAAAGCAACATCGCGAAAAACTCTTGGCAGAACGGCGGCGGTTAGAAGCGTTAATCGCCAATGTCGAAAAAACGCTATTAGCGAAAGAAGGGAGAATCATCATGAGCGACAAAGAAAAATTTGAGGCGTTTAAACAGCAGCTCATTGACGAAAACGAACGGAACTATGGCAAAGAAATTCGGGAAAAATATGGGGAGGAACAGGTGAACAAAGCAAACGAAAAAGTAAAAAACATGACGCAAGCACAATACGAAGAAGTAACAAAGCTTGGCGAAGAAGTATTGCGCGTATTGCATGAAGCGTTTTTGACTGGCGACCCAGCGGGAGAGCTTGCCCAAAAAGCAGCCGATTTACATCGTCAATGGTTAGGGTACTTTTGGGACCATTATTCAAAAGAAGCACATGCAGGATTGGCACAAATGTATGTGGATGATGAACGATTTAAAGCATACTACGATCAGAAACAACCAGGAACGGCGGAATTTTTCCGTGAGGCGATTTTTATTTATACAGGTAAAAAATAGGCAGGCATCAGCCTGTCTTTTTACATTGTAAAAGTTTGAAAAAAGATGTATATTTAAATGAGAATGATAATCAAATTTAAGGGTGATAACGATGGAGCAACAATTGTATGACGTGACGATCATTGGCGGTGGACCAGCAGGGCTGTATGCGACGTTTTATAGTGGATTGCGAGAAATGAAAACGAAGTTGATTGAATATCAGTCGCAGTTAGGTGGAAAATTGCATGTGTATCCAGAAAAAATGATTTGGGATGTTGGCGGGCATGCTCCGATTACAGGAGAGAAATTACGCGAACAACTTGTTAAACAAGCGCTTACCTTTAATCCGACCGTTGTATTAAATGAAAAAGTTGAAACGATTCAGCGAAGAGAAGACGGCATATTCATTTTACAAACATCATCTGGTCAACGACATATATCGAAAACGATCATTATTGCGGTAGGAAGTGGCATATTAAAGCCGCAAAAACTTCAAATTGAAGGAGCAGAAAAGTTTGAGATTACAAATTTACACTATACGGTGAAATCGTTAAAACAATTTAAAGAGAAAACGGTGATTATTTCGGGTGGGGGGAATACAGCGATTGATTGGGCAAATGAACTCGTGCCAATTGCGAAAAAAGTATATGTCACTTATCGTAATGAATCGTTAAAAGGACATGAGGCGCAAGCGACGCAATTATTAAATAGTTCTGCCATTTGCTTTTTCCATACGTCCATTACAAAATTAGTTGCCAGCCCCAACCATGAAATGATTGAGCGAGTGGTATTGACAAATCATGAGACGGGCGATGTGTTTGAACTCGATGTAGATGATGTCATTATTAGCCATGGATATGAACGAGATGCCTCATTGCTTGCCAATAGTGAACTACCCATTCAAATGGTTGACGAATATTATATTGCGACAAATGCAAAAGGAGAATGTTCTGTTCCGGGGTTATATGCAGCTGGCGATATTTCAAAATATGATGGAAAGTTATATTTACTTACAGGTGCTTTCCAAGACGCAGCGAATGCGGTAAATAGTGCGAAACGTTTCATTGAACCCACTGCCGATCCGTATGCGATGGTATCTTCACATCACGAAGCGTTTAAGGAGCGAAATCGAGAGTTAGTGAAACAAATGTTAAAATAATAGTAATGCATAAATTCGTTTGTTTTAACGCAAACTTTCGGTAAAACAAACGAGGTGAACATCGTGTTCAAACAACGAAACATATGGATGATGGTGTTGATGTTATTTATATTGACAGCGTACAGCCACCCACTTCATGTGACAACGAAGCAAATAAAATATACAAATGAACTGATGGAAGTCGATTTGAACATTCCGATCGTATCCGGATCGATCAACCAATCTTTCCAGCGCCAAGTCAATCGTTTATTGCGTAAGGAGTCGCTTGATTTAAAGCGTGAAGTAGAAAAGCAAGCGCGAGAAAATATGGCAATAAGCAAAAAGGAAGGATTTCCATATCGATTGCATGCAGCAGTCAGCAATTATGAAGTGACGTACAATCAACATGGCATACTAAGCATCCCGGTGACGTTATACAGCTATACAGGTGGTGCGCACGGAATGACAGTGAAAGTGCCAAATAATTTTGATTTTCATGAAGGAAAATCGTTACAACTTAGCGATTTATTTAAAAAGGGAACGAACTATAAGCAAGTGATTACGAACGAAGTGATTGCACAAATAAGAAAAGAAAACGACTTGTATTTTGATAATGCCATCGATGTTGTAAAAAAGATGCCAAATGATCAGCCTTACTATATAACAAGTGACGGCATTGTCATTTATTACGGATTATACGAGATTGCCCCGTACGCGGCTGGCATTCGTGAATTTCTTATTCCTTTTTCGATCTTGCGGCCATATATGAAAATCAAGCTAGCGCGATAAGAGCGCTAGCTTAATTATTGTTGGGAGGTAACAACCTCTTTTTTCGTCGTTTTTGTCATGGCTGTCCAACCCTCAAGAGCTAGGAAAATGCATAAAACAAAAAGGACGAAACCTGATCCGGCTAGTAGCCAATTTTGCGTTAAGGCATTTTGATACATTAAAACACAAAGGGCAGCGATAGTTACAACGAGCATAAACACCATCGGGATGACAACATAAAACGATTTCGCTCCTATTTTCATAAGCCATGCAGAAACAGCTAGCAAAGCGAGCGCCCCAAGCATTTGGTTGGCTGCTCCAAAAAGCGGCCAAACGGATTGCCATGTTCCCGATAACGCAAGTGCCCCAGCACCGATAAGACCAACCGTTGTGGCAACGTGGTTATTTTTAAATGCATTTGTCCGTTCTTCACCGAGCTCCTGAATGGCGTAACGCATTAACCGTGTTGCTGAATCTAATGTTGTTAATAAGAAAGCGGATGCTGTCAATGCGGTAAATGTAACTGCTGTTGCTTCTGGGATGCCGACATGGGACATAAAATAACCAACACCAGCAGAGAATGTACCGATTGGTCCACCAAGCTCACCCATACGAGTTGTGAAGTCAGCTTGTGTTAAATATGCAACCGTTCCAACCGAGATGATGGCTAAAAAGCTTTCTAATAACATGCCACCATAGGCGATAAATTTCCCGTTTTTCTCATTATCAAGCTGTTTTGCCGTCGTTCCAGATGATACGAGCGAATGGAAGCCTGAAATAGCACCGCAAGCGATTGTAATGAACAAAATTGGAAACAGAAATCCGAGTTTTTCATGATAAAAACCTGTAAACGCAGGGAACTGAATAGTCGGTGCAGCGATAATCATACCAACAGCAGCCCCAGCAATCATCCCATATAAAAGAAATGAGTTTAAATAATCCCGTGGTTGTAACAAAAACCATACAGGCAATACCGATGCAGCGTATGCATACCCTAACAAAATGAGTGACCATGTTGTTGCACTTAACGAAAGTGGATATTGAATTCCAGCCCATACAGATAAAAGCATTGCAATGACACCAAGCACGCTGGCTACAAATAAGTTCATTCGCATTTGATTAACAAAAAAGCCAAAAATAATCGCAATGCCGAGGAATAATACAGATGCTGTAGCAGCCTGTGGGACAGCAACAAATGTATTCGCAACTAAAATAATAAACACACCGACAACGAGCATAAGCGTGGCGATCGAGAAGGTTAAAAACAGCACTTGTCCACGATTACCCATATATTGTTTAATAATCGTTCCGATCGATTGTGCTTTATGGCGAATAGAAGCTTGTAGCGATGTATAATCATGGACGCCCCCGATGAAGATACCTCCAATCATAATCCATAAAACAGCCGGAACCCATCCAAATACTGCTGCCGTGATCGGTCCGACAATCGGGCCACCTCCAGCAATTGTAGCGAAATGATGTCCGAGTAAAACAGGTTTTTTTGCTGGCACGTAATCTATACCATCATACATTTCATGTGCTGGTGTTTTACGATCACCGTCTACTTTCAATTGTTTTTCAAGAAAACGTCCATATGTGAAATAGGCGATAAGTAAAATAATTCCACAAATAAGAAGCAACGTTAATAAATTCAATTCGTACCCTCCTCAAACGGTTTTTCGAAAACATCTGTTAACGGAAGAGCTTTTCGATGAGTAAATCGTTCTTTTTTGTTTAAAGCAATGATGGCCAAATAACATTCGAGCCAACCGTGTAAACCGAAACGGATAAATTGCAGCTTTCGAAAACGTTTCACCTCCTTTATGGCATCAACATGTGCCTCCGGTGCGACAATTGCCCCGATAAAAACGGTAGACATATGATCTTGATGACTAGATAGGTAATTTGGCAGCGAGCGAACGAATGCTTCAGAAAACTGTGTGACGTCCTCTTTTGTCACTATGTCGTTTTTTGGCCATACAAAAATAAATTGTTCATTTTCGACGGCCCAAATTTTAGACTTTTTTGTCATAAAATATTTCTCATCACGCCGATGGTAATGAGCATAAAAAGGTAGAGAAAATGCTTCAAGTTTTTCATCCCGATAAATATCGAAATAAGGTGTAAGAATGGTTGATAGCGTATGGATATAGTTGTTTGTGTTCATCAGTAGTCACCTTTTTATTTTTCTGAATATTATTATATTTTATAAATATAAAACATCTCAATAGTTTTGTTTATTTTCCCTAAAATTCTGTTTAATAGTTTAATAAATATATTTTATTTTTCTGAAAATTGTGTTAAAATGCAACAAAAAGGAGTTCATGCACATGGTTGAGAAGCAGCTAAAGGATCGTATTATTGAAACGGCGCTTACGTTGTTCGAAAAATATGGGTATCATGGGGTGACGGTCGATCGCATTGTTGCGGAATGTGGAGCATCAAAAGGGGGATTTTATCATAACTTTAAGTCAAAAGATGAACTGCTTTATCACATTCATGATGTATTTATTACGTATGTGCTAAATAAAGCACAAGAAGCATATGTAAAATATAAGACGCCAACTAAGCGGTTATGTGCGATCATTCGGTCGTTTGTTAAAGTTTTTCACATATATAAACCACACATTACGGTGTTCAATCAAGAGGCGGCGTATTTAAAGCCGGAATATGCTGAAAAAATTAACGAAAAACGTGAACAATATAAACAAATTATTTTTCAAGTGCTTCGTGAAGGTATTGAAGCAAAGCAATTTCGTACAGAAGTGCCTGTTGAAATTGCAGGGTTGTCGATTATCGGGATGGTGAACTGGATGTATAAATGGTATAAGCCTGATGGACCGATGTCGATTGAACAAATTGCTGCTGCTTTCAATGATTTAATTTTACATTCGCTCTTGACAGAGGAAGCGAAGCGAGATGAAGACGTTTCATCATTTCTTTTGTCGCATGTAGGCGACAAGTGATGAGTGTTGCATAGCGTACAGACCAACTAGTCGGTTTGAAACAAAAACAGGCTTGTTGGTTTCATATATTTTCATTTTTATAAAGGAGGAGAAAGGCGATGCATTTTGAATTAACGAAAGAGCAACAAATGATTAAAGAGATGGTTCGCGATTTTGCGGAAAAGGAAATTGCCCCATACGCGTCGAAATGGGATGAGGAAGCCATTTTTCCAATTGACACATTCAAAAAAATGGGCGAGCTTGGACTGTTTGGTATTCCGTTCCCTGAACAATATGGTGGTTCGGGAGGAGATACGATTTCTTACGCCATTGCGGTTGAAGAAATTGGTCGGGCATGCGGCGGAACAGGGTTAAGTTATGCGGCAGCTGTATCGCTCGGTGCAAGCCCAATTTACTATTTCGGAACAGAAGAACAAAAAGAAAAATGGCTCGTGCCAATGGCAAAAGGAAAGGCATTCGGTTCGTTCGGATTAACGGAGCCAAACGCAGGGTCTGATGCGGGCGGAACACAAACGCGCGCCGTTTTAGATGGCGATGAGTACGTCATTAACGGAGAAAAATGTTGGATTACAAATGCGGGATATGCCCGCCAAGTCATTGTAACCGCTGTCACTGGTAAAGATGAACGAGGAAAAAATATTATTTCCGCTTTTATTGTTCCGACCGATGCCCCGGGGTTTACGGTCAACTGCCATTATGACAAAATGGGCGTTCGCGCATCGAATACGTGCGAACTTGTATTGCAAGATGTGCGCGTACCAAAAGAAAACATACTAGGCGATCCGAAAAAAGGATTTAAGCAGTTTTTATACACGCTAGATGGCGGACGTATTTCGATTGCAGCATTAGCCGTTGGGATCGCACAAGCTGCATTTGAAAAAGCGCTTCAATATGCGAAAGAACGAAAACAGTTCGGCCAACCGATCGCGAAATTTCAAGCGATTCAATTTAAACTTGCTGACATGGCGATGCAGCTCGAACTCGCGCGTAATATGGTGTACAAGGCGGCGTGGTTAAAAGATCAAGGCAAACCGTTTACAAAAGAAGCGGCGTATGCGAAATTATTTGCTTCCGAAACAGGATTTCATATTTGTAACCAAGCGATTCAAATTCACGGTGGATACGGATATATGAAAGAATACGGCGTTGAACGTCATCTCCGCGATATGAAGTTGATGGAAATTGGTGAAGGAACATCAGAAATTCAACGACTCGTCATTGCTCGTCAATTAGGGTGTTAAAGGAGGGAAAGCATGCTTCATACGACAGTTGGACAATTGCTTGAACAAAAGGCTTTGATGCATCCCGATCATGAGGCGGTTGTGTATGCGGATCGTCAGTTGCGTTGGTCATATCGTCAATTTAATGATTATTGTCGCCTTGTTGCCAAAGGGTTGATGAAACTTGGCATTGAAGCAGGAGAACATATGGCGATTTGGGCAACGAATAAACCGGAGTGGCTTGCGTGCCAGTTTGCGACAGGGAAAATGGGAGCGGTACTTGTTACGGTCAATACGAATTACCGCACAGCCGAGCTCGAATATTTGTTAAAACAATCTGATGCGACAACGATTATTTTAATGGAACAGTATCGCGATGCCTCTTATATCGACATGATTTACGAAATTGCACCGGAACTTGCTTACTGTGAACCCGGAAAACTACAAGCAAAACGACTTCCACAGCTACGAAATGTCATCGTATTAAGTGAACAACGTTATCCAGGAACATTTTCATGGAATGACCTCTTAGCCATGGCGGAATATGTCGAAGACGCAGCACTCGATGCACGAATGAATTCCCTCGATCCACATGATGTCATCAACATGCAATATACCTCAGGAACGACAGGATTCCCGAAAGGCGTCATGCTTACACATTACAACATCGTAAATAATGCGTATTACATTGCCGAATGTATGAAACTGACAAAAGAAGATCGTTTATGTATTCCTGTGCCGTTTTTTCATTGTTTCGGTTGTGTGCTCGGTACGCTCGCTTGTGTGACAGTTGGGGCAACAATGGTGCCACTTGAGCAATTCCATCCGAAGCAAGTATTACAAACAGTACAAGATGAAAAATGCACAGCACTTCATGGCGTGCCAACGATGTTTATTGCTGAATTAAACGATCCGGATTTTGCATCATATGATTTATCTTCTTTGCGCACGGGCATTATGGCCGGCTCGAATTGCCCAATTGAAGTGATGAAAGCGGTCATCGAAAAAATGGGGGCAAAAGAAATTACGATTGCGTACGGGCAAACGGAATCTTCCCCTGTCATCACGCAAACACGCACAAATGATCCAATTGAATTGCGAGTAGAAACAGTCGGGCGTGCTCTTCCGCATGTCGAAGTGAAAATTGTCGATCCCGTTACAAATCAAGAAGTGCCACCTGGTGTGCAAGGGGAGTTATGCACGCGCGGATATCATGTCATGAAAGGGTATTACAATAATCCTTCAGCCACACAGGAGGCTATTGATGAAGAAGGATGGTTGCATACAGGCGATTTAGCCGTAATGGATGAAAACGGCTACTGCCGCATTACAGGAAGATTAAAAGATATGATCATTCGCGGTGGCGAAAATATTTATCCGCGTGAAATTGAAGAGTTTTTATATAAACATCCGAAAGTGCTCGATGTGCAAGTTGTTGGCGTCCCGGATGAAACGTACGGAGAAGAAGTAATGGCTTGGATCATTTTAAAAGAAGGGGAACACGCCACACCTGAAGACATTCGCTCGTTTTGTGAAGGGCATATATCGCGTCATAAAATTCCGCGATATATCGAATTTACAACAGCGTATCCGATGACGGCATCGGGGAAAATTCAAAAATTTAAATTGCGCGAATGGGCGCGGGAGCGAGTCGAACAAAAAAAGCATGTGTAAGGGGGAAAAACATGTTTTCGAAAATACTTATTGCGAATCGGGGAGAAATTGCTTTACGTATCATTCGCACGTGCCAAAAGCTCGGCATTCAAACGGTCGCCATTTATTCGGAAGCCGATGCTAATTCGCTTCATGTGAAGCAAGCGGACGAAGCGTATATCGTTGGAAAAGCGCGGGTGAATGAGAGCTATTTAAATATCGAAAAAATTATTTCGATCGCCAAAGAAACGAAAGCGGAAGCTATTCATCCGGGTTACGGCTTGCTTTCAGAAAATGCAACATTTGCTCGTCGGTGCGAAGAGGAAGGGGTCGTGTTTATCGGTCCCAAACCGGATGTGATTGCGAAAATGGGGAGCAAAATCGAAGCGCGACAAACGATGGCGGAAGCAGGGGTGCCGATTGTGCCCGGCATCTCTTTTCCGCTTGCTGATGTCGATGAAGCAACGAACGTAGCGAACGGCATTGGATATCCAGTTATGTTGAAAGCATCGGCAGGTGGCGGAGGCATTGGCATGCAACTTGTTTATGACGAAGAGCAGCTACGAAAAGCATTTGAAGGAAATCAAAGTCGCGCGGCTTCCTTTTTCGGAGATGGGGCGATGTATGTTGAAAAATATATTGAAAATCCGCGTCATATTGAAATTCAACTGTTAGCTGATGCGCACGGGAACTGCGTGTATTTATGGGAAAGAGAATGTTCTATTCAACGTCGCCATCAAAAAGTTGTCGAAGAAGCACCTTCTCCGTTTTTAGACGAAGAAACGCGTCGGAAAATGGGAGAAGCGGCTGTGCGAGCTGCAAAACATATCGGATATACAAATGCAGGGACGATCGAATTTCTCGTAGATGAGCAAAAAAACTTTTATTTCCTTGAGATGAATACACGTCTTCAAGTAGAACATCCTGTGACAGAAGAAATTACAGGGATTGACATTGTCGAACAACAATTGCGCATTGCCGCAGGGGAAAAGCTATCTTTTACACAAGCTGAAGTGAAACGAGAAGGACATGCGATCGAAGTGCGTATTTACGCTGAAGATCCAAATACATTTTTCCCTTCCCCAGGGACGATTACGCGTTTACAGCTTCCTGAAGGGGAACATATCCGCCATGAAATTGCGGTGCAAAGCGGCTCGGTCGTTACCCCGTTTTACGATCCGATGATCGCGAAATGTATTGCTAAAGGAAGCGATCGACAAGCAGCCATCGCCACTATGATTGAAGCATTACATGAATATAAAATCGAAGGAATTAAAACAAATATTCCGATGTTAATTGATGTATTGACGCATGAGGCATTTCAACAAGGGAATACGACAACAAACTTTGTGAATATGTATTTAAACAAAAAAGGAGGCAAGACACATGCATGAGGTTGTCGCATTGATGGCAGGAAACGTGTGGAAAATTGTTGTTCAAGTCGGTGACGTTGTTGAAGAAGGGCAAGATGTCGTCATTTTAGAATCGATGAAAATGGAAATTCCCGTTTCTGCAGAAGTCGGCGGAGTCGTAAAAGCGATTCGCGTGCAAGAAGGAGACTTCGTAAACGAAGGCGACATATTACTCGAAATCGAATAGGGGGGCATGTATGCGTGTAACGGTGAAAGAAGTCGGTCCGCGTGATGGATTGCAAAACGAGCCAGTATTTATTGCAACGGAAGATAAAATCGCATGGATTAATCAGCTATCAAAATCGGGGTTGTCATACATTGAGGTGACGTCATTTGTCCACCCAAAATGGATTCCACAGCTTGCTGATGCGTACGAAGTGGCTTCGCGCATTGAGCGCGTCGAAGGGGTGACATATGCCGCGCTTGTACCAAATAAAAAAGGGCTAGAAGGCGCGCTTGCCGCAAATATGGATGAAGTTTCCGTATTTATGTCAGCAAGCGAAACGCACAACCGAAAAAATATTAATAAATCTATTGAAGAAACGTATCCCGTACTGAAGGAAGTCATTGACGAGGCGAAGCGAGCAAACAAAACCGTTCGCGGCTACGTATCAACGGTGTTTGGCTGTCCGTATGAAGGAACAGTCAGCATTGAACGCGTCATCTCTGTTTCTGAGCGATTGTTTGAGCTTGGCATTGATGAGCTATCGCTTGGCGATACGATCGGTGTTGCAAACCCTGTGCAAGTTCAACGGACGTTAGAACAACTATTAAAGCGGTTTTCTGCTGAAAAGATGGCGCTTCATTTTCATAATACGTATGGAATGGCACTTGCAAACGTGTTTGCATCGTTGCAGATGGGGATGACTACTTTTGATAGCTCGCTCGGCGGACTAGGGGGTTGTCCATATGCCCCAGGCGCATCTGGCAATTTAGCGACAGACGACTTAGTATATATGCTTGCTCAAATGGGTATCGATTGTGGTGTTCAACTTGAACCATTGACAGAAGCAGCGCGATGGATTGAAGAAAAAATTGGCCGTCCGCTAACGAGCCACCATTCACACGTTGTAAGGAGGAATGCATGATGATGGAAGCTGTTCTTTATTCCACAATTGATGCAGGGGTGGCAGTTGTTACGTTAAATCGACCAGATGCGGCAAATGCTCTATCTGTAAAAATGTTAAACGAATTGCAACGCATTCAAGCGGAACTAAAGCTAAATCGAAACGTGCGTGCAGTCATTGTCATAGGGGCGGGACATAAAACATTTTGTGCAGGAGCAGATTTAAAAGAGCGAGCAAAAATGAACGAAACGCAAGTGCGTCAAACGGTGGCGCTTATTCGGGAGACGATTAATGGATTTGAGCAACTGCCTCAGCCTGTCATTTGTGCACTAAACGGAGGGGCTTTTGGTGGGGGGCTTGAGTTGGCACTCGCATGTGACATTCGCATTGCTGCTGAACATGCGATCATGGGACTGACAGAAACATCGCTTGGGATCATCCCAGGTGCAGGAGGGACGCAACGTCTTCCGCGTCTCATTGGTATTGGGCGAGCGAAGGAGATGATTTACACAGCGAAGCGCATATCCGCACAAGAAGCGGAGCGGATTGGTTTAGTGGAACGCGTTGTTCCGATAGAACAATTGTTGGACGAGGCGCTTACTATCGCAACGACGATCGCCAATAACGCTCCGATTGCCGTTGCTCAGGCAAAAGCAGCGATTAATCATGGGGTACAAGTCGATATACAAACAGGGCTTGTCATTGAGCAAATGGCATACGAGCGAACGATTCATACAAGCGACCGACGAGAAGGATTGCAAGCGTTCAAAGAAAAACGAAAACCGGTGTACAAAGGGGAGTAATAGATATGATTTCAAACGAACAATTGTCACTCGTTGAACAACTACAGCAAAAACGAAAACAAATTGAACAAGGAGGCGCACGCAAATATCACGAAAAAAACGCCGAGCAAGGAAAATTATTTGTTCGTGATCGTTTAAAACTGTTGTTTGATGATGGCTTGCAGTTTGAAGATGCCTTTTTTGCAAACTGTTTAGCGGACGGGCTGCCAGCAGATGGTGTCGTGACAGGGGTCGGAAAAATTAACGGACAAACGGTATGCGTTATGGCCAATGATTCGACAGTTAAAGCAGGTTCATGGGGAGCAAGAACAGTAGAAAAAATTATTCGTATTCAAGAAACAGCCGAAAAATTACGTTGTCCGATTTTATACTTAGTGGACTCGGCAGGGGCTCGTATTACAGATCAAATTGAAATGTTTCCGGGACGGCGCGGAGCGGGACGCATTTTTTATAACCAAGTGAAGCTGTCTGGAAAAGTGCCGCAAATTTGTTTATTGTTCGGACCATCGGCAGCGGGTGGTGCGTATATTCCAGCTTTTTGTGATATCGTCATTATGGTCGAAGGAAATGCTTCCATGTATCTTGGTTCTCCACGCATGGCTGAAATGGTTATCGGTGAGAAAGTGACGCTAGAAGAAATGGGTGGCGCGCGCATGCATTGTTCTGTTTCAGGTTGCGGAGACGTGCTTGTGAAAACAGAAGAAGAAGCGATTGCGTTTGCCCGTAAATATTTATCATATTTTCCTGCAAACTTTAGTGAAAAGCCACCAGTAGTAGAACCAAAAGAACCAAAATCATTTCAAAAAACAATTGAAGAAATTATTCCGAAAAACCAAAACGCACCGTTTAACATGTATGATTTAATTGACCGAATTATTGATGAAGGATCGTTTTGTGAAATAAAAAAATTGTTTGCCCCTGAGCTAATTACAGGTCTTGCGCGCATAAACGGACAATCCGTTGGAATTATCGCCAATCAGCCTCGTATGAAAGGCGGTGTATTATTTCACGATTCTGCAGATAAGGCGGCAAAGTTTATTACCCTTTGCGATGCATTCCATATTCCGCTCATCTTTTTAGCAGACATCCCTGGATTTATGATCGGAACAAAAGTCGAGCGGGCAGGTATTATTCGTCACGGTGCAAAAATGATTTCGGCGATGTCTGAAGCGACTGTTCCGAAAATATCAATCATCGTGCGAAAAGCGTACGGAGCGGGGTTGTATGCCATGGCAGGCCCAGCGTTTGAACCAGATTGTTGTTTAGCTTTTCCGCATGCGCAAATTGCTGTTATGGGACCAGAAGCCGCGGTCAATGCGGTGTATGCCAATAAAATTGCCGAATTGCCAGAAGAAGAACGTGCCGCTTTTATTGAACAAAAGCGGGAAGAATATCGGAAAGACATCGATATTTACCGACTCGCTTCTGAAATGGTTATAGACGGCATTATTGCGCCGAATGAGTTACGTTCTGAACTCATTCGTCGTTTAGATGCATACATGTCGAAATATGTTGTATTTTCTGAACGGAAGCATGGGGTTTACCCTGTGTAGTTGTCAAGACATATGGTACAATGGAGGCGATGTGTTCTAACATCGCCTTTTTTTCGGGAAATTTCCCCGGAAATCGACAACATTTGCACGTGTTGTCGATGAGAAGAAAGATCAATTTGTTTTTAAAAAACACTCTTTGTATTTTTTTGTATAATTAAGAAAGGAGATTTGACGTTTGATTTATATATGGCTCATCGCACTATTTTTCATTTATAGCATATTGCCAACGTTGATTGTCCGCATTTTCTCACTTCGTGTACAAAAGAAGGTGAAAAACGGTGTGGCATTAACGTTTGACGATGGTCCAGATCCAGTGTACACGCCTCAGTTGCTTGATTTGTTGAAAAAATATAATGTAAAAGCGACGTTTTTCGTTGTTGGGTGGAAGGCGAAAAAATACCCACATCTGATCAAACGAATGCAAGAAGAAGGTCATACGATCGGTTTACACCATTATTATCATACGAGCAACTGGTTTCTTCTTCCGCTTGTTACGGAATGGGAGCTTGAACGATCAGCACGTGTCATTGAGCACATTACAGGCGTTCGTCCGGTATACTATCGTCCGCCGTGGGGACATTTAAACATATGGACGGTGCTGATGCAAAAAAAGTATAAAATCGTCATGTGGACATATATTCTTGGTGATTGGAATGCTTCATTAGGTGTTGATCGCCTTTATGAACGACTAATGAGCAGTATAGAAGATGGAGCCATTATCGTATTGCATGATAGTGGTTCAACAATTGGCGCAGATGAACATGCACCCGCCAACATGATCGCAACGTTAGAAAGACTATTCCAACATACAAACGTAAAATGGGTAAAGCTGAATGAAGAGTAAAGGGGAATGGGGAAGTGGAAGCGAACAGCGTGTTAACGTATATTCAATCTCATGGCTATATTGTATTATTTCTTTCTTTATTTTTCGGCATCGTTGGCATTCCTGCACCGGAAGAGTCGCTTCTATTTTTCGTCGGCATTTTTATTTCGCACGCCCAATTGCATTTATTTAAAAGTTTATTTTTTGCGATTTCTGGGGCAACTATTGGCATGGTTGTCGCCTATGTCGCTGGCTATACGTTCGGTTCTCCGCTCTTGTTTAAATATGGTCATTATATTGGGTTCCATCGTCGCCGTTATCGGTATGTGTATCGCCATTTCCGCAAACGTGCTTTTTTATTGATTCCCTTTGGTTATTTCGTTCCCGGTATTCGTCAATTGTCTCCATACATGGCTGGAGTTGTTCGCTTCCCGTTTCTTCCGTTTCTCTTTTTATCGTTTCTTGGGGCATCGTTTTGGATTTGCTTATTTATATTTGTAGGTAAGTTTCTTGGAGAACGTATTCATATCCCGCTTCATGTATTGCCATGGATCACGTTGTTATTTTTTAGTTTATTTTTCATTGCATTGTATGTGAAAAATAGAAAACAAAAATAAAAGGGAGTTCGCATAATGATGAACATTCTCGTACTACCTTTGTTTCAAATGCCGTCTGGTCATCACCAAGTGGCCGATGCGATTATGTATTCGTTGCAACATCGTTTTCCTAACGTTTCTTGCGAAAAGCTTGATTTTCTTAGCTATTGTAACGAACAAGTTGAAAGACGAGTCGCTGATTTTTATCTTCGCTGGATTTCGCTATCGCCACATTCTTATGAGTGGATGTATCGACGATGGATGAAAAAATTTGAACAACCAGCGATGGAACCGTGGTTGCTTTATTTTGAAAAGAAGATGAAACGTCTTCTTCAAGAGAAAAAACCGGATCTCGTCATATGTACGCATTCGTTTCCTTCACACGTGTTGCAGCGATTGAAACAAAGAGGCGCTATAACAGTGCCTGTTATAAACGTATATACAGACTTTTTTTTAAGTGGCATTTGGGGAAAAACAGCGATTGATTATCATTTCGTTCCTCATAAAGATGCAAAGCGGTTGCTATGTACAATGTTTCATGTTGAGCCTCGTCGCGTCATTGTCACAGGCATTCCGATTCACGAACAAATTGTGCCTGTACAAAAAAGAAAGCGACGAAAAAATAAACGTATTTTAGTGGCGGGCGGCAATCAAGGATTAGGGAAAATAGAACAATTTTTAATGAACGCAACTCATACACAATTGACATATGACGTACTATGCGGAAAAAATGAAACATTATATCATGAGATAAAAAGTTGGAACAATCCGCGTATTCGCCCGTATCGATATATTTCCGATCCAGCGAAAATGAACGAATTATATGATAAAGTCGATGCCATTGTGACAAAACCGGGCGGTGTGACAATGAGCGAAGTGCTTGCAAAACGGTTACCTGCTTTCACACTCTCGTATTTACCAGGGCAAGAACAAATGAATTTACATTATTTAAGAAAAAAAGGACTGATTTATTTTCTCAATGACAATGAGCCGTACGATCAACAGTTAATGCGCGTATTAACGGATAATGATGAGATGGATCAATTAGGAAAACGGATCGAACAATATTGGCTCGAACGCGAGAAAACAGCACAAGAGGCGTTGGGCGAGTGGATCGAAGCACGTTTACATGCGGTAAAGAAGCGATGAGTAGCTCTCATCGCTTTTATTTTTTCGATTTCCCGTATGTGTCAATACTTAATTTGACATGGATACGTTGTAACGTATTTTTTGTAAGGGGGACTACTCCGTTTGTCGTGTATTTTCGCCAATCATTCACGTTTTGGCGATACAAGGCGTTCGATAACTGAAGCGTATCGACTCCCTCTTTTACTCCGAGCTCGAATAAGTTTTTTATCTCTTTTTCGACCGTTTTTGATGCGTATTCAACAATTTGCTTTTCTGACATGCGCTCGCGCAATTCGATGATGCTCCCTGTCGCTTGCACCTCAACGGTGAATACGGGGTGGCCGTCTTTTATTTTGTACGATATGCTTGCCTTCGGTCCGTGCACAACGAGCGTGCCAATCATTTTGCCGTTCGGTTTCATGTAAATCGGGGTACGCCCGGTACCTTTTGTTATCCAGCGTAATCCGTCAAGTTTATGACGCGGGATGCATGCTTGCTTATTGTAGCGATGTAAAAAACAAACGCCGTCGATTTTTAGCATCGGCTTCTTTTTTTTATTTTCCGTCCAACTTTTCTCCTCGACAGAAAGGGAAGGGAGCGGAAACGTAACTGCTTTTTCATTAGAAGCGGCGATCAGCTCATTAATGCGCTTCGGTTGAATAAAAGAACTTTGTTCATAAATATCGGTCGGATTAGCAAGCAACGAAAAATATGGTGAATAGTCTAAAAACGGCGTCGTTTCAAAAATACGTTCAATTGGTTGTTTGGTAGCGAACGCCCAAATCGTATGGCGAATTTCATTGTAACGGTCGAGCACATCGATGACGTCACGCACGAGCCCTTTTTTGAGCGCTCGTTCTGTAAAAACGATCCCTTTCACATGTCCCCATGATACACCTTGTTGAATCGCTTGATACAACCGATCGGTCGCCACGTTAAACGTCTCCCCTTTTGCTTTTCCGATCGTCACGGTTGATTTTTGTCTTCCACCGCCTGCTTCCATTTTCGCAAGCCCTGTAAAACTAACGAGTTGGGCGTAGGCAATCACTTGTCCGTCTTCATAGTCCACGCCGATTACATGAATGTAAGCCAGATGATCAATTTCTTTCATTCCCCAACAGCCCGTTAATACGAAACAAAAGAAACAACAAACAATTGCGCGAATCATGATTCGTCACCCGGCGTATTGTCGCTTGTTTTCAACATTTTTGGACGGCGTTTAAATCTTTTCCATCCACTAGTAATCACCACTTTCCATATGTCCCCTGTCGCTGGGGAAATCGGTGCTAAGTACGGGACGCCAAACGAAGTTAAATTTGCTGTATAAACAAGAATAAAAAACATCGATGCAATGAAACCGAAAAGTCCGAGCAACGATGAAGCGGCAAGGACGATAAAACGTAAAATGGATACTGTTCCAGCAAGCGATTGATTGACGAGCGTAAATGTGGCGATGACGGAAGTGGCGATGGCGACGAGTGTACCGGGGGCAGCCAGCCCGGCGTTTATCGCTGCCTGCCCGATAATGAGACCGCCAACAACTGATAATGTTTGCCCAATAGCGATTGGAAGACGCATACCAGCTTCTTTAAAAATTTCAAATAAACTCACCATAATAAATGCTTCAAGTGGAGCAGGAAGCGGTACTCCTTGTCTAGCGAGCGTGATCGTAGCCAGTAACGTAAACGGCAACTGATCTTGATGATACGTTGTAATTGCGACCCAAAGACCCGGTAAAAAGACAGCGACGCTTACACCGATTAGGCGAATAATGCGTTGAAATGTCACAAACACAAATGATGTGCTATTGTCTTCCGATGTATTTAACAAAAATGTTAAATTTGCTGGTCCGATCAATGCGGTCGGTGAACCGTCAATAAAAACAGCAAACCGTCCACTAAGCAGGGCGTTCACGACAAAATCAGGACGGCCGGAGTAGGCGAAAACAGGAAATAACGAAATATACTTTTCACTTAACAACTCTTCTAGTTGATTTGTTCCTGTTAAAGCATCAATGTTGATTGTGCTTAATCTTCGCTTTAATTCAGTAATCGTTTCTTGATTAATAATGTCTTGAATATATAAAATATCGACTTTCGTTCGGCTTCGTTTGCCGATTAATACTTGTTCGACATGCAAACTGCTCGTTTTTAACCGTTTCCGTATAAGCGCTACATTTTTTGCTACTTCTTCAATAAAACCGTCTTTTGGACCACGAATGGACACTTCGGTGTTCGGTTCTTCTGGGTTGCGATTCGGCGGATTAGCGAGCGAAATCGAATACATCACCCCAGCTTCGACGAAGTAAATGATTAAATCTCCGTTAAAAATGATAAAATCAAGCTGTTGGGTAGAGATGGATTTTCCGATTAAATGAAGCGGCATTTGTTTATATTTTTCAATATCTGTAACGGAATAAAGCGGATATTGTTGCCCCATGCGCGTAATGGTCGGGAAAATAAATTCTTTAAGTAGCTTCGTATCACATAATTCTTCACAATAGACGAAAATGAGTGAAAGCGGTTTTCGTTCGTCCGAATAGATGGTAGCTGGCATGATTACGACATCTTTACATTGTGCAAAATGTTCTTTTAATGTTCGTTCATCGACAATGATTTCAGCGGTCATGCGGATGCTCTCCTTTCTTTTATACGTATTGCTAACGCAAGTACGAACAATAACATCGCAAGAAAACAAATGAAGAAAAACGACATCGGTAACACCCATTTTTTTAACATACGAAAAAACGTATCATCGCTCATTGGTGTCATAGCAGCGAAGAACAAGACGACGTATACGAATAGTAATATCCAGCGGCGCGATGCTTTATTTGTAATGTCAAATAACTCCGGGATAAGCGCAGTTGCCAATGAAATGCGAATAAATGCTCCGGCGAGCCATTGATACACGGATAAAAAATCAAAATGCTCTAAATATGTTCCTAAGTTCACCATGCGCCATTGTTCAAATGCAGGGTAACGGAGATGACTCGCTTCTGCAGGACCAAATTCTGTAATGGCCCCAATCGTTGGCCCAATTGATAAACTAGCGGCGACAAGACCGAATAAAACGAGTTTCATAAAGGAAATGTTTGTTTTCATTTGTTGTTGCATAAATAGTAAAAGAACAATTTCTCCGTATCCAGCAGCGACATACATCACACCTTTCCAAACGGGCATCCATCCTTCTTCAAGTACCGGCTTTAGCAGTTCGTAGTTTTTGTGTGGCACCGTAGCTAAAGCGACAAATATGCCGAACAATACGACGAAAGGTAAAATAATGCCTGACGTTTTCGCGATGGATGGCAAACCGATCGAAGCATTATAAAAACAAATGATGCAAAGTGTAACGACAATCGCCCAGTTCGGCGTTCCTGTTAAATATGATGTCGTGGTAAACGTTGTTGTATCTTTTAATGTGACGATGCTAATGATGAGTAAATATAAACATGTGACGGAAGCGATAAAATAGGCAATTGGTGCGCCGACATTTTCTTTCAGCCATTGAAAGATGTGCGTTTGTTGCGATTGTTTTATCGGAAAATAAACAAGTGGGAGGAAAAGGACGAGAAGGATCAACCCAAGAACGGCAGAGATCCATGCATCTCGCCCAGCTACTTCAAGTAAGATTGGAATGATAATGACGTGATTCATAAGACCGATCGATAGCATTAAAACGAATAACATTTGTACCGTATTCATAAACACACACCTTTTTTCTTTTTGTATTTTTATCGTTTCCAAACACGGAAATGATATGCATTGTCACCATCTAGGCTTGCTTCACCATATAAATAACAAAGTAGTTGTGCTACAATAAATGAAGTGAATGAACAGTCGAGGAGGAAAAAACATGAAGATAACGTTAGGTATACTATACGGCGGAAAATCGCCTGAACATAAAGTATCTCTACAAACAGCACGTTCCGTCATTAATGCGATAAATAAAGAAAAATTTACGGTCGTGCCCATTTACATTACGACAGATGGACAGTGGTTGCGCGGTGAGGCAATTGAAGGGGAAGTGCAAAACATTGAGCAACTTGCTTTTCAACAAGGTTTACCAGCGCTCGCGTCGATTGCAAATCGTTCGGAAAACAAAGAAGAACGCATTGATGTTATTTTTCCTCTTTTACACGGGCCGAACGGGGAAGATGGAACGGTGCAAGGCATGTTAGAATTATTAAACGTACCGTACGTTGGGAACGGTGTGTTAGCATCAGCTGTCGGTATGGATAAAGTCGTTATGAAACAATTGTTTGCGCAAGCAGGGCTAAAACAAGCGCGTTACGTCTTTTTCTTGAAAAAAGAATGGGAAAAGCAAAACGAAAGCGTATATGAAACGGTCGAACAAGAACTTGGCTATCCGTGTTTTGTTAAGCCAGCCAACGCCGGTTCAAGCGTGGGTATAAGCAAATGTAAAAACCGTGAACAATTGCAAGCGGCGTTTCAAGAGGCGTTTCGTTACGATCGGAAAGTCATCGTCGAAGAAGCGATTATCGGTCGTGAAGTGGAAATTGGGGTAATCGGGAACGATGAACCCATTTGTTCGGTTGTGGGGGAAATTGTGCCGAAAAAAGAGTTTTACGATTACGAAGCAAAATATGTTGATGGAAATACAGAATTAGTTATTCCAGCGAACATTACACATAAAGAATACGAAACAATAAAACAAATGGCGCTTACCGCTTTTAAAGTGCTCGATTTAGCAGGATTAGTCCGCGCCGACTTTTTCTTGACAGCAGATGGAGAGGCGTATATTAACGAAGTCAATACGATGCCGGGCTTTACGCCATTCAGCATGTTCCCGCTCTTATGGAAACATACAGGTGTATCGTATGAGGAATTAATTGAACGCCTCATTCAACTGGCGATTGAGCGATATGAAGAAAAACAAAACATTACGTATGTATTTTAAGGTGATCATATGATTATACGTTCATTAGCAGACATTCAAACGATGATTCCTGGAAGTATAATTGATGAGCGATATGCTTCTGTTATGATTCATGGTGTGTCAACAGATACGCGCACAATTGAGAGAGGGAATTTATATGTTCCGTTAAAAGGAGCAACGTTTAATGGTCATCAGTTTGTGAAGGAGGCGTTTGAAAAAGGAGCAGCCGCTGCGCTATGGAGCAAACATGAGCCGAATGCGCCAACGGATGTACCACTTATTTTTGTGGAAGATTCACTCGTTGCGTTGCAGCAGCTGGCTCATGCGTATCGAAAACAGTTGCGTGCGCGCATCATCGGTGTGACCGGAAGCAACGGAAAAACAACAACAAAAGATATGATTGCATCACTGCTTGGGACCGTATACCGCGTACAAAAGACAGAAGGGAACTTAAACAATCATATCGGTGTGCCGCTCACACTGCTTCGTTTAAAAGAAGAAACAGAGTATGCCATTGTCGAAATGGGAATGAGTGGGTTTGGTGAAATTGAGTTGCTTTCCACTTTGGCTGAACCAGATGTTGCTATCATCACAAACATTGGTGAATCACATTTGCAAGAGCTCGGCTCGCGCGAAGGAATTGCAACAGCAAAGTTTGAAATCATAAAAGGATTAAAACGCGACGGTTTATTTATTTACCACGGGGATGAACCGTTACTGCAAACACGTGTGGAAAACGCTAATCTTTCGCATGTTCAAACGTTTGGAATGGAACCGACAAACGATTATTATCCGCTAGACATTCGTGTTCAAGCGGACGGAACGACGTTTAAGGTAAATCGTTGGCCAAACGAAACGTTTCGTATGCCACTTCTTGGCCGCCACCATGTGATGAATGCTCTTGCAGCGATTGCAGTTGCTCGATTTGCTTCTGTGGACATCGATCATATCAAGGAAGGCTTTTTACGTTTATCTGTAACAAAAATGCGTACAGAAGTCATAAAGCGTTCTGACGGGGTGACGATCATTAACGATGCGTACAACGCAAGCCCAACATCGATGCGGGCTGCGCTTGAACTGCTTGGACAACTGACGGGATACCGTAAGAAAATTGCCATTGTTGGGGATATGCTTGAACTAGGTGACCAAGAAATCGCTTTTCATGAGCAAATTGGTGAGATGATCGATCCGCAAAGCATACATTACGTGTTGACGTACGGCACGCGCGCCAAAGCGATCGCTGAACGCGCAAGCAAGCGGTTTAGCGAGGGGCGTGTTCGGGCGTATGACGATAAATTCGAATTAGCAGCGGATGTACGAGGGATAATAGAAGCAGGTGATGTCATTTTACTTAAGGCATCTCGCGGTATGAAGCTCGAGGAAATCATTTCTTTGTTAAATAATTAAAAAGAGGCGTCCAATTTGTTGAAAACATATGCATAAAATGGTATGATGAACAAGAGCTGTTTACGGAATGAATTTCAACAAGGCACTTCCGTCTATACGGGAATGCCTTTTTTCGTAAGTTATTTGAAGAAGGAGTATGAAAACATTGGTTACATTTAACGAATTTGGATTAAGTCCAGAATTAATGAAAGCAGTTAGTAAAATGGGATTTGAAGAGGCAACGCCGATTCAAGCGGCCACCATTCCGCTTAGTTTGCAAAATCGCGATGTCATCGGGCAAGCGCAAACGGGAACAGGAAAAACAGCGGCATTTGGCATTCCGCTTATTGAAAAAATTGATATGAACAACGATGCGGTGCAAGCAATCGTTGTTGCGCCGACGAGGGAACTAGCGATTCAAGTATCTGAAGAACTATATAAAATCGGTTCCACAAAGCGTGTGCGCGTGTTGCCGATTTACGGCGGACAAGATATTGAACGGCAAATTCGTGCCTTAAAAAAGCACCCACACATTATTGTTGGTACGCCTGGGCGCATTTTAGATCATATTCGACGTCGCACACTTCGCTTGCAACATGTGCATACAGTCGTATTAGACGAAGCGGATGAAATGTTGAACATGGGCTTCGTTGAAGATATTGAAGCGATTTTAAGCCATGTGCCAACAGAGCGTCAAACACTTCTTTTCTCGGCGACGATGCCAGAACCGATTCGCCGCATCGCTGAACGATTTATGAATAATCCGGAACTCGTTCGTGTGAAAGCGAAAGAAATGACTGTTCCAAATATTGAACAATATTATATTGAAATTCAAGAAAAGAAGAAGTTTGATACGTTAACGCGCTTATTAGATATTCAATCGCCTGAATTAGCAATCGTTTTCGGAAGAACGAAACGTCGCGTCGATGAGCTAGCGGAAGCACTCAACTTGCGTGGCTATGCGGCAGAAGGCATTCATGGCGACTTAAGCCAAGCGAAACGCTTATCTGTATTGCGTAAGTTTAAGGAAGGTTCCATCGATATTTTAGTCGCAACAGATGTAGCAGCGCGTGGTTTAGATATTTCTGGTGTCACACACGTATACAATTTTGATATTCCACAAGATCCAGAAAGCTATGTTCATCGTATCGGTCGAACAGGGCGTGCCGGGAAAACAGGAATGGCGATTACGTTCGTTACTCCACGTGAAATCGGACAGTTGCACCATATTGAAAAAACGACGAAGCGGAAAATGGAACGGATGAAACCGCCGACGTTAGATGAGGCGCTTGAAGGGCAACAAAGGGCAGCGATTGAAAAACTGCTTGCGACAATTGAACATAACAATTTGTCATTTTATAAGCGTGCAGCGGAGGAATTATTAGAGGAGCATGACTCCGTTTCACTTGTTGCCGCATGTATTAAAATGTTAACAAAAGAGCCGGATATGACACCGGTGCAGTTGACAGAAGAGCCACCGCTTATGAAAAAAGAGAAAAAGCGACAAGTACAAACGCGTCAACGTCGTAATGAGACGCGCAGCCGCGGATCGAAAGCGCGCACAAAGCGATAGAAGCTGTCTGAAAAGATAGCTTCTTTTTCTTTACAGGAGGGATGTAGATGATTGTTGGTATTGGCATTGATATTGTCGAATTACATCGCATTGCAGAGCTAATGGAACGTCAGCCGAAATTGATTGAGCGCATTTTAACAGACAATGAATATATTCGTTTTCAACAACTATCGTCAAAACGGAAAATTGAATTTGTGGCTGGACGATTTGCAGCAAAAGAAGCGTATGCGAAAGCGTTAGGGACAGGGATTGGTACACATGTTTCTTTTCGCGATATTGAAATAAAAAATAACGAAAACGGCAAGCCGTATATTATTTCTCCATCCATGGATGAACGTGTGCACGTTTCGATTTCACATAGCGAACATTATGCAGTTGCGCAAGTAATCATTGAACGCTTGTCAAGCTAGTCTGCATATTCTCCCGTTTGACCTCATATGATGGCTTATGAAGGAAGTCCAAATGAGGTAAAGGGGTTGAAAACATGAGACGAACATGGCTTTTTTGGTGCCTGCTTCTTTTTGTTGTAGGCAGTTTGGCCGCTTGCGGAGAAAAGTCGCAACAAGATGTATTAAAGGCGCTCGATGAGAAAGTACAAACGATGTCTGGGTACAAAGCCGAAGCAAAAATGACGCTGCAAACAGGGACGGAGCCACAAGTATATGAAATTGAGATTTGGCATAAGTCTCCAAATTATTATCGCGTGAACTTGAAAAACGCCCAGCGTGATCAACATCAAATGATTTTGCGCAACGACGAAGGAGTATTTGTATTAACGCCTGCACTAAATAAAAGTTTTCGCTTTCAAAGCGACTGGCCGCAAAACGCAAGTCAAGTATATTTGTATGAATCGCTCGTAAAAGACATTTTAGCTGATACGAAAGCGGATTTTAAAGCGACAAAAAACCATTACGTGTTCCAAACGAAAACAAATTATGAAAACAAAAAAATGTTACCGAAGCAAGAGATTACGTTAAATAAAAAAGATTTAACACCGGTAAAAGTGACGGTCATGGATGTTGATTCCCAACCGATGTTAACGGTTGAATTTTCCAAAGTTGAATGGAATGCTTCGTTTGATGATAACGCTTTTGATGTAAGTAAAAATATGACAAGAGCGAAGTTAGAAAATGAACAAGAAGCGACGACAGCAGCAAACCAACAAGCAGCGCCGGTCATGTATCCGACATACGAACTCGATGGTGTGAAACTTGTTGAAGAAAAAGAATTTACAACGGCAAATGGCAAGCGGATAGTGATGACATTTGCTGGGGAAAAGTCGTTTACGCTTGTACAAGAAAAAGCGCATGCTGTACCGACAGCAAACGTATCGACAACTGTTAAAGGTGAGCCTGTTGATTTAGGGTTTGCTGTTGGAGCGATGGCAAACGGCACGTTGACGTGGACGTATAAAGGTGTCGATTTTATTCTCGCTTCACAAGATTTAACGAAAGAAGAAATGGTTGCGATTGCCCGTTCGGTGCAAGGGAAGGTTATGAAGTAAGACTCGCGCGGCGAGTCTTTATTTTTTTGTTGACATGATGCAAGGGCAAAAGAAATAATCAAACGTGAACATATTTTTAAAGGGGCTTTTGAAGGATGGAGAAAGCATTTTACCGCGATACATGGGCAGAGATTGATTTAGATGCGATTTTTTATAACGTACAGTCAATGAAACAGCATGTTGGATCTCATGTTGAAGTCATTGCTGTCGTGAAGGCGAACGCTTATGGGCATGGGGATATTCAGGTGGCGAAAACAGCGCTTGAAGCAGGTGCAACACGTTTAGCCGTCGCTTTTTTAGACGAAGCGCTCGCTTTAAGAAAAAAAGGCATTTCTTTAGACGTACCGATTCTCGTACTTGGGGCAACAAACCCTCAATATGCGCCGTTAGCCGCTAGTCAAAACATTGCGCTAACTGTTTTTCGGGCGGATTGGTTTGAACAGGCGATCGTGTATGCCCCGTATGAACAACCGTTGAACGTTCACATGAAGTTAGATACAGGCATGGGGCGATTAGGAGCGAAAACAAAAGAAGAAGTGCAGCAAATGATACACGCAATCGAACAGCATCCTAGTTTCATACTCGAAGGAGTATACACACATTTTGCAACAGCTGATGAACAAAATATAGACTATTTTTCGTTTCAATATGATACGTTTCTACACATGCTAGAATGGTTGTCGATTCAGCCACCGCTCATTCATTGCGCCAATAGTGCAGCAGGACTACGTTATCCCGATCGTATATTCAATGCGGTTCGTTTCGGTATCTCAATGTACGGATTAGCACCGTCGCAAGAAATGAAATCATTGTTACCTTATCCGTTAAAAGAAGCGTTTTCGCTTCACAGTCGTTTAACGCATGTAAAAAAAGTGAAAGGCGGAGAAAAAATAAGTTACGGAGCAACATATGAAGCAGAGACAGATGAATGGATCGGCACAGTTCCGATCGGTTATGCTGACGGGTGGTTACGTCGGATGCAACATTTTTCTGTGCTCGTTGATGGAAAACGTGCCCCAATTGTTGGACGGGTTTGTATGGACCAAATGATGATTCGTTTGCCATATGAGCTTCCTGTCGGTACAAAAGTGACGCTCATCGGTGAACAACAAGGGGACCGTATTTCCGTTGATGATGTTGCCGCGCATGTAAATACGATTAATTATGAAATTCCTTGTACAATTAGTTATCGTGTTCCCCGTATTTTTTTAAAAAACAAGAGTATAATTGAAGTGAAAAATGCGGTATTATAGTAGATGGGTGTAATGAGAATGGTCGTTTTCGAAAAATTTCTACAAAATTTGGGCGAATGATGCTGGAAATGACTTTGCATCGCGAAGATGAAATGGTATGATGTAAATTGGGAGCAACTATGTGGTTGTAGTTTAGTTGGAGGTGTGTGTTTGTGTCTGAATCCAGCGCAACAACAGAAATTGTTATTCGGTTACCGCAGGCGTTAGTGAGCGAATTAGATGGAATTGTGAAGCAAGAAAACGGCAGCCGAAATGAACTGATTTATCAAGCGATGAAAATGTACATCCGTGAGCGGAAAAAACGTCAAATTCGAGAAGCGATGAGACGTGGGTATATGGAGATGGCGAAAATTAATTTGTCGCTTGCGTCGGAAGCTTTTCTTGCGGAATATGAAGCTGACCACACCGTTGAACGCTTAGTTAGCGGGGGGTAATCTTTTGATTGTCAAACGTGGTGACGTGTATTTTGCCGATCTTTCTCCAGTAGTTGGATCAGAGCAAGGGGGCGTGCGCCCTGTGCTTGTTATTCAAAATGACATCGGGAACCGTTTCAGTCCAACCGTCATCGTTGCTGCCATTACTGCGCAAATCCAAAAAGCGAAGTTGCCTACACATGTTGAAATCGACGCAAAGCGCTACGGATTTGAACGGGACTCTGTCATTTTGCTTGAACAAATTCGGACGATTGATAAACAACGTCTGACAGATAAGATTACCCATCTAGATGATGAGATGATGGATAAAGTAGATGAAGCGTTGCAAATTAGTCTCGGTCTTATTGATTTTTAATATGCTGGAAAAATAGCTACGTTGTGTAGCTATTTTTGTTTAGGGGAGGAATTTTGCTTGGAGCTACTAAAGCAACTATCTGCGAAATTAAATATTCCATTTATACATGTACAACACGTCATTCAACTTCATGAGGAAGGGAATACGATTCCGTTTATTGCGCGCTACCGAAAAGAAATGACTGGTGCGCTCGATGAAGTGCAAATTCGCACCATTTTAGATGAATGGAATTACTTGCAAAACTTAGCGAAACGAAAAGAAGAAGTGATTCGTTTAATCGATGAACAAGGAAAGTTAACGGATGAGCTGAAAGAAGCGATTACAAAAGCAACGAAACTGCAAGAGGTGGAAGATTTATATCGCCCGTATAAACAAAAACGACGAACGAAAGCGACAATCGCAAAAGAAAAAGGGCTAGAACCTTTTGCAGAATGGTTATTAACGTTTCCTAATGAGTCAATTGCAGAGCGAGCACAATTGTTTATTGATGAGCAAAAAGAAGTACATACGATCGAAGAAGTGATCCAAGGAGCGAAAGATATTATTGCTGAAAAAGTGTCAGATGATGCAGCCCTTCGGCAATGGATTCGTCAACAAACGTGGCAAACGGGCACCATTGTTTCTTTTGGAAAAGAAACGGAAAAAGACGAAAAGCGTGTATTTGAAATGTATTACGACCACCGTGAACCGATCGCCAAAGCACCTGCTCATCGTATTTTAGCGATGAATCGGGGTGAAAAAGAAGGAATTTTACGCATTGACATTGACGTAGATACGGACCGAATGACTGCATACATTCGTAAACAAATTGTAACGAACGAACAATCATCGGCCGCTCCCATTGTTGTGGAAGCGATTGAAGATGCATATAAACGTTTAATTGCTCCGTCAATTGAACGGGATGTGCGAAATGAGTTGACAGAACGCGCGGAAGAACGAGCGATTCACATTTTCGCTGAAAATTTGCGTAATTTATTGTTACAACCACCATTAAAAGGGAAAGTTGTTTTGGGAGTAGACCCGGCGTATCGAACAGGATGTAAGTTAGCTGTCGTCGATGAAACGGGAAAAGTACTTCATATCGATGTCATTTACCCGCATCCTCCGAAAAATGAAGTTGAAAAAGCAAAAGAAAAATTAAAGCAATTACTTCATACGTATCAAGTGGAGCTAATTGCCATTGGGAACGGAACGGCATCGCGAGAGACAGAGCAGTTTGTAGCCGATACAATTTCTGAGTGGGACGGGAACGTGTTTTATTTGATCGTCAATGAAGCAGGAGCAAGTGTATATTCTGCATCAGATTTGGCGCGTAAAGAGTTTCCGCATTTGCAAGTGGAGGAGAGAAGCGCTGTCTCGATTGCCCGTCGTGTGCAAGATCCACTTGCTGAATTAGTAAAAATAGATCCAAAATCTGTTGGGGTCGGCCAATATCAACATGACGTGTCGCAAAAAAAGCTTGAGCAATCGTTGCAGTTTGTTGTTGAAACAGTAGTCAACCAAGTTGGTGTGAACGTTAATACTGCTTCTCCAACGTTATTGCAATATGTATCGGGCCTAACAAAGACGGTAGCTGAAAACATTGTGAAATATCGGGAAGAGCACGGGAAGTTCTCGAATCGCACGCAATTAAAACATATCCCACGCCTTGGTGCGAAAACGTACGAACAATGTATCGGGTTTTTACGTATTTTAGATGGGGATGAGCCGTTAGATCGCACACCAATTCACCCAGAGCGATATGAGGAAGTGTACGAATTGCTACATCGTCTTGGCTTTTCAACAGAGGCGATTGGAAGTGAGCAGTTGCGAGGGGCGCTTGAAGGGATTAACATCGAAGAAGTAGCACAAGAACTGAATATCGGCATATTGACACTTCAAGATATCATCGATGCATTGAATCGCCCGGAGCGTGACCCGCGTGATGATTTGCCAAAACCAATCTTAAAGAAACATGTGTTAAAGATGGAGGATTTAAGAAAGGGAATGGAGTTAGAGGGCACCGTACGAAACGTCGTCGATTTTGGAGTATTTGTAGATATTGGTGTGAAACAAGATGGACTTGTTCATATTTCGAAACTAAGTACGCGATATGTCAAACATCCGCTTGATGTTGTGTCTGTCGGAGATATTGTGAAAGTATGGGTTGATTCGGTCGATTTACAAAAAGAGCGCATCGCTTTAACAATGATTCCACCAACATTGGAAAACACACTGTCATGAGCAGTGTGTTTTCCGATAAAAAAACCAACATTGATTAAGAAGTTTAATTTGTGCGCGATTTTTCTCATAGTATGCACGCCGCATTTGATTTTTTAACCACATCGGCATAATGATCACCTTCAAATTGTTTTTTTATTATGTTATGAGTAAAAGAGCCCAATGGTGAAAGGACGGAAGTAAATATGGATGAGCGTGAATTACAGGCGCTTGTTGAGCGCATATCGTTGGATGTATTCCATAAACCATTTCGTCATCGTGCGGTATTTAACGATCGATTACGCACGACTGGTGGGCGATATGTGCTTTCTACACATCATATCGAACTAAATAGAAAATATTATGAGCAGTACGGAGAAGAAGAACTCATTCAAGTCATTAAGCACGAATTATGTCACTATCATTTGCATCTTGAAGGAAAAGGCTATCGCCATCGCGATCGTGATTTTCGCGAATTATTACAAAAGGTACAAGCTCCACGTTTTTGTAAGCCTGTTTTATTATCGAAGACAAAAAAAGAACATTATTACAAATGCACATCATGTCGTTATATGTATGTGCGAAGAAAAGCATTAGATACAACTCGATACGTATGCGGCTTTTGTCGAGGGAAATTGAAAAAAATAAAAAGAGAGTGTTGACAAGTCAAATCTTTCTGTGCTAAATTATAAAAGCCGTCGTTATTCGACGTTCGGCGAAGAAATAAAATAAAAAAGATAGTTGACAGAGCAAAAAAGAGTAAATATAATATAAACAGTCCTTATGATTTGATTGTTCCGCAGTAGCTCAGTGACGAGCGATACTTCGTCGATTAGGCTACGAGTTGCCTCGACGCATTGATCATCATTGATTAGACGAGCAGAGGAAGAGGCAGTAAGTTTAATTGAAATCATGCTTAAGGCGTATGAGTCACTTGCTTTTTATTCCGCAGTAGCTCAGTGGTAGAGCACTCGGCTGTTAACCGAGCGGTCGTAGGTTCGAATCCTACCTGCGGAGCCATTGGAGAAGTACCCAAGTGGCTGAAGGGGACGGTTTGCTAAACCGTTAGGTCGTTCTTTTACGGCGCGCGGGTTCAAATCCCGCCTTCTCCGCCAGGAAGATGTTGAATATGGCCCGTTGGTCAAGTGGTTAAGACACCGCCCTTTCACGGCGGTAACACGGGTTCGAATCCCGTACGGGTCATCCTTTGGAGTGCTCATTTTGTTCACTCCATTTTATTTCGGAGGATTAGCTCAGCTGGGAGAGCACTTGCCTTACAAGCAAGGGGTCGGCGGTTCGATCCCGTCATCCTCCACTCTTTGTGGTCCCGTGGTGTAGTGGTTAACATGCCTGCCTGTCACGCAGGAGATCGCGGGTTCGATCCCCGTCGGGACCGCCATTTGAAAACTTAATTTATTTAAAGTTGTTTGTTGTTGGGCTATAGCCAAGCGGTAAGGCAACGGACTTTGACTCCGTGATGCGCTGGTTCGAATCCAGCTAGCCCAGCCATGAATGTGATGAGCCATTAGCTCAGTAGGTAGAGCATCTGACTTTTAATCAGAGGGTCGGAGGTTCGAGTCCTCCATGGCTCACCATGTATGCGGGTGTGGCGGAATTGGCAGACGCACCAGACTTAGGATCTGGCGCCTTTGGCGTGGGGGTTCAAGTCCCTCCACCCGCACCAGTCGGTCGGTTTTTAATGATATGCGGTCGTGGCGGAATGGCAGACGCGCTAGGTTGAGGGCCTAGTGGGGGCAACCCCGTGGAGGTTCAAGTCCTCTCGGCCGCATCTAAAAAAGCTTGACTTTAGTTGATGAAATGTGATACGATGAAAAGGTCGTTAAAAATGCGCCCGTAGCTCAATTGGATAGAGCATCTGACTACGGATCAGAAGGTTAGGGGTTCGAATCCTCTCGGGCGCGCCATGTTTATAACGTCATGAAGACGGGAAGTAGCTCAGCTTGGTAGAGCACATGGTTTGGGACCATGGGGTCGCAGGTTCGAATCCTGTCTTCCCGACCATCTCGTTTATAATCATGCGGGTGTAGTTTAGTGGTAAAACCTCAGCCACGAGCAACGCATCTTTGAGTAAACTGCGAGTTGCCTCGACGCATCAATCATCTCTGATTTTGCGAGTAGAGGAAGAGGCATGATTATGCGTGATGACTAGTAGTGGTTTAAACTTAACTAACATGCGGGTGTAGTTTAGTGGTAAAACCTCAGCCTTCCAAGCTGATGTCGTGGGTTCGATTCCCATCACCCGCTTTGATGTTCCTTGAAAACTGAACGAAGCGAAAAGCGTAAAGAAGCTAGAGATATGAACTTTCTATGGAGAGTTTGATCCTGGCTCAGGACGAACGCTGGCGGCGTGCCTA
>NZ_MQAD01000029.1:0-65020 GCF_001996285.1 Anoxybacillus kestanbolensis
TATATTTCTTTTTTTGTTTCATATCGGACACTTCCTCTCTTATCTTTTATGATAGAGAGTTAACTAAAAGCTGTCCATAAAACTATACTAGCACCACAACAACCGAACCCGTTACGTTTGGACACCTTCTTTTTATTCTCCCACGACTTCACTCTCGAAGCGGTCGATGTCTTGATCGGCACCGATGACGATTAAAATGTCCCCTTCGTAAATGACTTCTGATGCAAGCGGTGATACGATAATGTCGTTGTTTCGTTTAATCGCCACGATGTTAATACCGTATTTGGCGCGAATGTCTAATTCAAGGAGCGAATGACCGTGCAGTCGTTCGTTTGCGACAATTTCAACGATGCTGTGGCGATCGGATAGTTCTAAATAGTCGAGCACGTTGTTTGAAATCATATTGTTTGCAATCCGTTCGCCCATATCTCGTTCGGGATGGACGATGTGGTCAGCACCGATTTTTTTCAACACTTTTTCATGATAATCGTTCGTTGCTTTCACTGTAATTTTTTCAACGCCAAGCTCTTTTAAAATTAATGTCGTTAAAATGCTCGCTTGAATGTTGTCTCCGATGGCAACGATGACGTGGTCAAAGTTACGAATGCCTAAACTTTTTAAAACATTTTCATCCGTTGAATCCGCAACGACCGCTTGCGATGCAATTGATGCGTATTCGTTCACTTTATCTTCATTCGTATCGATCGCAAGCACTTCCATGCCTTGTTCGCTTAACGTGCGGCAAACGCTACCGCCAAAGCGTCCGAGACCGATGACGGCAAACTCTTTCTTCTTCATCACAAATCCCCTCTTGTTCGATATTCATCAATGACGCGAATAATTCGTTTTTCTAACATATTCATTCCACCGCTTCCTGCTTGGTAATGGCGAAAATGACCATCTGCATCAAATATATAGTACGTCGGCACACAGCGATTATCAAACGCTTCTTTTAACCGATGGTCGTTGTCAATGAAAAGCGGATGGGTCATGCCGTATTGTTTGGCGAGCTGTTGGACGACTTCTACGTTTTCGTCGCCATCGCGTCGCGGCATATGAATAGAAATGATGTGTAATTCTCCTTCATAGCGATCGCGAAATGCGTTTACTTGTTTAATTCCTTCTTTACAAAGATGGCAACTGACCGCCCAAAAATGAATGAGCGTCGGTTTTCCAATAAGCTGTTCACGCGTGACATTTCCGTTGAGTACAAGTGTTGCTCCGTCTAGTGATGGCATAAGTTCTCGTAGTTTCATCATTATTCTTCCTTTACTTTATGATTTCCTTTCCAAGTGACGTAACGAGTAAGCAGTTGAATGGCAACATCGATCGCCTCTTCGTTTGGGTTTAATTTCGCATGATGTAAGCCGAACGGAGATTGCACCCCGAGCCAAAACATAAAACCAGGAATGCGCGCAAGCATGTAGCCGAAATCTTCGCCCGTCATCGCTTCTTGACAACGAACGAGGTGTACATTTGTTTCTTTCTCAACAAATTGCATAAATTCGTTCGTTAACGTCTCGTCGTTGTACACTTGATAATACATCGAACCGTAATCAATGTGCGCTTGGCAGTCGTAAGCGACTTCGATGCCGCGCACAATCGCTTCAATGCGCCCTTTCACTTTTTCCATCGCTTCTGGTGAAAGTGTACGAATCGTTCCTTCAAGCCGTGCGCGCTCAGCGATAACGTTTTGTACCGTCCCGCTCGTTAGTTTGCCAACTGTAATAACAGCGCTATCGAGCGGATTGACGTTGCGTGAGACGATCGTTTGCAGTTGCATGATAAGGGAGCTTGCCGCAACGACCATATCTTTCGTTTCATGCGGAAACGCAGCATGCCCTCCTTTGCCGATTAAGTCAATAAACAGTTCGGACGTGTTCGCAAACAATAACCCTTCTTTTGTTGCGATCGTTCCGACCGGATATTCTGGAGCAATGTGCAAAGCAAGGATCATATCGGGCATCCATTGTTTCATTTCGTCGCTCTCCAACATCGGAAGCGCCCCGCCCGGTCCTTCTTCGGCTGGTTGAAAAATAAACAGCATGTCATCACGAATGGGATGATGAACAACATGAGTGAGCACACCGAGGGCAATCGCCATATGCATATCGTGCCCACACGCGTGCATGCGTCCTTCATGCGTTGAACGAAACGGAACGTCTGTTTGCTCATCAATTGGCAATCCGTCCATATCGGCGCGATAACCGATCGTCTTCGTTGGTGCAGTGCCATGAACGCGCACGAGAATACCTGTGCGCCACGTTTTGATTTGCAGTCGCTCAGACGGAAGGGTGGCAAGATAGTCTAATATGTATTGTTGTGTTTTAAACTCTTGAAAGCCGAGTTCGGGAATTTGATGCAAATCGCGGCGAATGTTTATAAACATCTCCATCCTCCTTTTGAAAAAAGCGTGGAATCGATCCACGCTTTATAGTTGACGAAGTTCTTGTTTAATTTCTACTTTTGCTTTTGTTTTTTCGTCGATTTGTTTAATGACGCGCGCCGGTACGCCAGCAACGACCGTATATGGCGGCACATCTTCTGTCACAATCGCACCAGCGGCAACGACCGCACCTTTTCCGACCGTCACTCCTTCTAAAATGACCGCGTTTGCTCCGATCATCACATCGTCTTCTACGATAACCGGTTTTGCTGATGGTGGTTCGATGACGCCGGCAAGCACAGCGCCTGCCCCAACGTGACAGTTTTTCCCTACTGTCGCCCGTCCGCCGAGCACCGCATTCATATCAATCATCGTACCTTCACCAACAACGGCACCGATGTTAATGACCGCACCCATCATAATGACGGCATTGTCGCCAATTTGCACTTGATCGCGAATGATCGCTCCCGGCTCAATGCGCGCTTTAATATGTTTTAAATCAAGAAGCGGAATGGCTGAATTGCGACGGTCGTTTTCAACGACGTAGTCTTCAATCTTATGTTTGTTTGCTTCAAGTGCCGCTTCAATGTCTGCCCATTCGCCAAATACGACGCCTGTCTGACCTGTAATAAATGTTTTCGCGCTCGGACCGAAATCGATGTCGGCAATGTCTCCTTTTATGTATACTTTCACAGGTGTTTTCTTTTTGCTGTTTTGAATAAACGAAATAATTTCATTTGCATCCATCATCATTTGAAGTTCCTCCTTGTCGTTTTATTTTTTTACTTTAACAAATGAAACAAACGGTGACAAGCTTATTTTCGCTTTTCGTACATCGAGCGATTGAACCGCTTTAATATTTCTCGACGCGTCACGATCCCTACAAAGTAGCCGTCATCGTTTTCGACGCAAACGAACGGATGGTCAATAAGCAGCTTCAACGCTTTTAAAAATGAATCGTTCACATGTAAACGCGGCATATTTTTTTGCATCACTTGTTCGACTGTCATCGTCTCTAACCGCTCAAATTCGATGCGTTCAATGCCTAAAATCGCATCCATAATCATCGTCATACTAATAAGCCCTTGTAGTTTGTACGTCATATCTAACACAGGAATGGCTGAATATCCTGTGCGCGTCAATACTAATAATGCGTGTTCTAAATGATTCCCTACTTGCACGTGCGCCACTTTATCGGACGGAATCATCAGTTCAACGAGCGATGGTTGTTGCATCGTCATTCCGCCTTTCACGATATAATCCCCACCTGTCATTGTAACATGTTCATTTCAGTAAGGAAAAGCGAGAAGTATAATAAAAAAGCCTTCACAGTAGGTGAAGACTTAATTCAACAAATCAAAAATTTCGATGGCGATCATATCAATGTTGTCAAACTGATACGATTTCGGCTTCTCGCCTTTTTCGTACACTTCTAATACGAACGTGTTCGTTTTTTCGTAATATGTGACGCTACATTTTTTTTCACCGTTCACTTCGAAGTTACGTTGTGGTGCCTCATTCGTTCCTGTTTTTTGTTCTTGCAAGCTAATTAAACGTTGGATAATGCCTAATAATTGCGACATGACGTTCATTCCTTTCCGATACGTATTTCAACGACTATTCACTACTGTACCAAGATTCGCAGAAAAAGTAAACAAAAACGAAAGCCCACCATAGCGGGCTTACGTTTGAAGCGCGACGTATGCAATATAACCGAGCAAAAGAGCGACAAACACGATGTAAGCAATAAATACCGGATTGCGTACATACGGATGAGCTGCCACTTTCTCGCCAACGCTCGTGTCGTATTCGCCTTGCGTTTTTTGGCGCTTGCCAACTTGATACGTATACACAAATCCCCCAACTAATACCCCGCTTGCGATCAGTAAAAGCATCCAAGAAAATGTGTCCATCATCACTCACCTCAAGCTTACTTTTCCACCGCAAGCGACGTTTTATTACAAATGGGCGTTATGTTCAAATAAATACTCGTACGTTAAGTCGATAAATAAATAATGGTGTTCATCAATCGGATACGAATATGTGCGAATCATTTCACCTGTTTCAATATCGCTGTACAAATCTGATAAAATGCCGCGCTTGCGTGAGCGCATGCGAATAATGTTTTCTAAAAAGTACGGACGCCAACTCCAGTTTTTCATTTCGTATTGGGGCTGTAACTCCCACGTTTCGCCTTGCTTAAATATGTTTGCGGACTGTTGAAATCCGTCTTCATCGCATATGTAAATGCGAAAACTGCAATCGCTTAACTGTTTGGCTAAGGCAGAAATGAGTTCGTTAAACGATGACGCTTTTTTATATTTAGAAACGAGCTCGGAAATGCGCGCTTGAAACTGTTCGGAAATGTCATACAACGTTTGCAGTTTCTTTTTTTCGTGCTGAATGAACGTATGAAACTGATTGCGCAACGTTTCTTTTAATAAGTCTTTCGGAAGAAATGATGGCGAAGGTTCGTGCAAATAATAGCCTTGATAATATCTTCCCCCATTTCGCCACGCGTATTGCAGTTGAAATGCGTTTTCAATCTCTTCATACAAAAGCGTTGCGCCAATTTTGCGCGCTAAAAGCGAGATCGAATACAGCACATCATCGTACGATACGGTTGACGTGCGCAACGAATGTAAATCAATTTTTAATAAATCGGGCGCCAACAGACGAATGCGATCTAAATTGCTGCTTTCTTTTCCGATGTTATCAACCGCAATTTGAATGCCGTATGTACGCAAATACGTCAATACGTGCCCGAGCTGTTGAATGTCTCCTTTGAAATGATGTTCGGTTATTTCAAGGACGACTTGGTTTAATCGCAATCCTTTTTCTTTATATGGAAGAAGTAATTGTAAAAATGATTCGCCTCGATCAAGCATTAACACGTTTGCGTCACGATTGATAAAAATAAGCGATGCTGGCTGTTCGTTGACAAACTGTTCGAGCGCCTTCGTCGTTATGGCAACATCGACTTCCATACGAAACTCTTCTGGAATTGTTTCGTCGTGAAAAAATGGACCGAGGCTGATGACTTCACCATCTTGTTGAAAGCGACCGAGCACTTCATATCCAACGATGCACTGCTCATCAGCACTAAAAATCGGCTGATAATGCGGGACGACTTGATCGATATGTGTTAAAATGTCTAGCGCATCCAAAACGACGCCTCCTCCCCCGTTTTTTCAACCATTATATCATAAGAAAAATAAAAGTGTTTGTTAGGAAACAAAAGAAAAGCGACGCCAATAAACGTCGCTTTAAAACGGATGTTGATTGAGCCATTGCCCGCCATCAACGGTAATGCATTCCCCATTAATGTAGGCAGCCGCATCAGAAAGTAAAAACGAGGCGACGCCTGCAATTTCTTCTGGCGTTCCGAAGCGTCCGAGCGGCACGCTATCTTTCACACGTTTTTCCATCTCCTCTGATAAAATAAGCTTTTCTGCCCCGCCTGTTCGCTCAATTGGACCTGGCGCGATGGCATTCACGCGAAAGCCGTATTTTTTCCCCCATTCGACTGCTAATGTGCGCGTCATCGTCAACACGCCTGCTTTCGCACATGCGGAATGAATGACGCCCGCTCCTGCTCCCCACGCATATGTAGCGACAATGTTAATGATCGACCCTTTTTGCCCTTTTTCAATCCAATAGTTCCCCACTTCTCGGCTACAATAAAACGTGCCGTTTAGGACGATGTCAATGACGCTATTCCAACCGTTAACGGATAGCTTTTCGGCTGGACAAATAAAGTTGCCGGCAGCGTTGTTAATTAATGCATCAATTTTTCCAAAGCGCTCATCTGTTTCTTTCACCATCGCCGCAACTAATTCTGGTTTGCGTACGTCCATCACGATCGGCAATACGCTTCCGCCTATTTCATTTGCTGCTTCGTCAAGCGCTTCTTTTCGTCTTCCTGTAATGACGACATGCGCCCCTTCATCCGCAAAACGCTTCGCCATATATTTCCCCATGCCACTTGAACCGCCTGTCACAATAATGACTTTTCCGTTCATTTCCTCATCCCCTTTTATGAATGGTTATTCATTCATTTTTATTGTACTATATATTCTGAAAATTTTTAACATTGTTTTTGCTGTTTTTATGAACTTTTTTCTTTTATAATGGGTGAAGAACATTTCATATGTAAGGTTGAAGCGAATGAAACGACGAGATTTTTTTAAAACGATTTTTTCTTTATTCGTCAAAGGAGCTTTGCTTTCCACTGCCGGATACATGTACGCAAAGTATGTAGAACCGCAACAGTTGACGGTACGGCGATACGATGTCGTCCATCCGCTCATCCCGAAAAGCTTTGACGGATGCCGACTGCTTCAGTTTAGCGATGTACATTTAGGGTATCATTATTCTGTTGACCATTTTCAACGGGTCGTGAAACGAATGAATGACCTCGATCCGCATGTCATTTGTTTTACAGGAGATTTACTAGATGAACCGAATCAATATGAACATGTCGATGCGATTACATCGCTGCTCACCCAACTTCACGCTCCACTAGGGAAATTTTGCATTTACGGAAACCACGATCATGGCGGATACGGAACAGACATATATAAACGAATGATGACAGCAAGCGGATTTCGACTACTTGTCAACGAATGGGTAACGATTGAACGAGGACATGAACGAATTGCGATCGCGGGGTTAGATGATTTTATGCTCGGTAAGCCTAATTTCGCCAAAACGGTGCAACAGTTGCCGAAAGAAACGTATACGATCGCTTTAATTCATGAACCTGATCTTGTGACGCAAGCGAGCGTCTATCCGTTTCATCTTCAATTGTCAGGTCATAGCCATGGGGGACAAATTCAACTGCCTTGGATCGGCCCGCTCGTAACCCCTCCGCTTGCGAAACAGTATGTTGAAGGATTTTACGACATCGGGCAGCTCACATTGTATGTCAATCGCGGACTTGGTACGACGCGCATGCCGTTTCGCTTTTTAACGCCGCCAGAACTTACGTTGTTTACGTTAAAAGCCGGGTCATAACATCAACCCGGCTTGAAATAAACATATGCTCCCAACGATTGAAGCGCCGACATAAAGAAGCGCTTCTTTATATTTTTTATGCGATAAGAGTTGAATGGCTTCGACGCTAAATGTTGAAAACGTCGTAAACGCGCCGAAAAATCCGACCGTCACTCCAACCGACTGGACGTCGTGGGCAAGCGCGATACCGAGCCCAAACGAACCGATCCAGTTAATAAATAAAATGGAAAGAGGCACAGGTGACTGTTTCGTCCAACGCATCAGCCATATGCCAAGCTTGTACCGACACCACGCCCCTAACGCGCCACCAAGTGCGACATACATCATGACGCCTCACCTACGCTTCTTGCACCGATCCGTTCTCCGACATATACGCCCACATAACAACAAAGCAACCCACCAACGAAAGAAACAAACACATATATGTTCGCTAATCCGATATGTTCGTGCCATAACACGACCGTTTCCTTACTAAACGTCGACATCGTCGTCAATCCGCCGCAAAATCCTGTACCGATCGCAAGCCGCAACCATTCAGCCATTTTTCCTTTTCCGACGTAAGACGTCAATGCGCCAAGCAAAAACGAACCGATGTAATTGACAAACAACGTTCCCCACGGAAATGTAAGAAACGGGAAAAGAAGCGCAACGCCGTATCGGCATAACGCTCCGAATGCTCCCCCAATGGCGACTGCTCCACTTTCTTTCATTCAATCATCTCCTACTCTTCATCGTCTGCGACATCATACGCCATTTGAAACAACATCATTTGGCTATCGACTTCTTCTTCGTCTTCTTTTCGTTTCACATATTCGTACTCGCCATCTTCATTTTGTTCGCGCGCTTTGACGTTATCAGAAAGCAAAATGTGTAACACCTCAATAAGCCGCTCTTTTAATTGTTGACGGAAAATCGGGAATAAAATTTCGATGCGGCGATCCATATTGCGCGTCATCCAATCGGCAGACGATAAAAAGACGCGTTCTTTTCCATGATGATGAAAATAATAAACGCGGCTATGTTCTAAAAAGCGGCCGACGATGCTGCGAACGCGAATATTTTCACTTACTCCTTTCATTTGTGGGCGCAAACAACAAATACCCCGCACAATTAAATCGATTTGTACCCCTGCTTGTGACGCTTCATATAACTTCATGATGAGCTGTTTATCCGTCAGCGAATTCATTTTCGCGATGATGCGTCCGTCGCCGTATTGTTTATGGTAACGAATTTCTTCATCGATCAGTTGTAAAAATTGTTGTCGTAAATCAAACGGAGCGACGACTAAATGATGAAACTCAGGCTTTTCCATATAGCCGCTTAAATAATTAAAAAAGTTTGTCGCATCTTCACCAAATTGTTCGTTTGCAGTAATGAAACCGAAATCGGTGTACACTTTGGCAGTCGCATCGTTATAATTGCCTGTACCTAAATGAACAAATCGCTCAATGTTTCCGTGTTTTTGCCGAACGATTAGCGTAATTTTACTATGCGTTTTTAAATGCGTCATGCCGTAAATGACGTGACACCCTGCCTTTTCAAGCTCCTTCGCCCATTGCACGTTATTTTCTTCATCAAACCGTGCCTTTAATTCAACGAGAACGGTCACTTGTTTCCCGTTTTCAGCTGCGCGCTTGAGCGCTTCAATAATGGGAGAATCACCGCTGACGCGATACAACGTCTGTTTAATCGCCAACACATGAGGGTCATCGGCCGCATCGGAAATAAAGTCGATGACGGGTTCAAACGACTCGTACGGATGATGGAACAATAAATCTCTTTCTTTCGCTTTTTCAAATATGTCTTCCTCATCATCTAAATCTTTTGGCGGTTGCGGAATGAGCGTTTGAAACACGAGATGTTCTTTGTATCGTGCTACTTCATGATAAAACGAAAACAAAAATGTTAAATCAATCGGACCGTCGATTTTGTATACATCTTTTTCATGAATTTCTAGTTCGTCTAGCAAATAATCGAGCACCCACTCATCAAATCCTTTTTTGCTCATTTCGAGCCGCACCGCTGCGCCCCATTTTCGCTTTTTTAACTCTTTTTCAATTTCTTTTAATAAATCGCGCGCCCCTTCCTCGTGAATCGTTAAATCGGCGTTGCGCGTAATGCGAAATTGCGTAACAGACGAAACGTTGTAGCCTTTAAATAGCGTATGAATAAACGTCGTGATGACGTCTTCTAATAGCGCATACATGTGCGTGTCGTTGTTTGCCGGCAAAGGAATGAAACGACTTAACACGGACGGCACTTGAACGATCGCTAATTTTTTTCGATCGTCTTCCTCTTCTTCATCATCTTCAAGAACGATTGCTAAATTTAAGCTTTTATTTAACAACATCGGAAACGGGCGATACGCATCGACCGCCATCGGCGTTAACACCGGGAAGATGTTTTTCATAAAATACGACTGCAAATACGTTGTTTGTTCGTCGTTCCATTCATTTGGGGCAAGCAAATGTACCCCTTCAGCACGTAGCATCGGCAATAACGTTCGATTGTACATGTCATACTGCCATTTCACAAGCTCATGCGTTTTTTTCGCAATTTTTTTTAACTGTTCTTTCGGCGTTAATCCCGCTTTATTTTCTGGCTTATTAAAACCAGCTTTCACTTGATCTTTTAAGCCCGCCACGCGCACCATAAAAAACTCATCTAAGTTCGAGCTAAAAATCGCTAAAAATTTTAATCGTTCTAATAGTGGATTGCGCTTATCCATCGCCTCTTGCAAGACGCGCTCGTTAAACGCAAGCCAACTTAATTCGCGGTTATTGTAATAACGCGGATGACTAAAATCCATCCTCATCCCTCCAGATGAAATTGTAATTGAATCGGTCGTTTTAACATTTTTTCGACATGTTTTTTATGTTTTTCGGCTTGATACTCTTCCGCTTTAAATGATTGATTACAAAAAATGTGTATAACGATCGTTTCTTGTTGAAGTTCAAGTTGCAGACGGTTGACAATATTTCGTTTTGTATCATTTAAGCTGTAAGCAAATTTTAATAGGGCGCCAAGAAAACGAAGCTTTTTTTGTTCTGCGCGTGTAAACCATGTGTGAAACGGCTGGACGTATTGTTTAAACAACGTTTTATTTTTAAACGAAGCGACAAGCGCGAGCTGTACGCGGTCACGATGGCTTAAGCCGTCGATCGTTCGATTGGCTAAAATGTAAAACGTATGTTGACTGCTCGCTTCTTCATCGACATATTGTCCTAAATAAAACACGTGAGTAGCGCGCTTTAATAAAACGAGGTCTTCTCCCGTCAATGGGAAAAGAGCGAGCGCACGCATTTGTTCAAACAGTTGAATGACTAGTTTTAATACGTGCTGCACATGGTTTGTATTTACTTCGTAGTCTTGGGCTAATTCAAAAAAACTTTCATCTAATACGCTGGGAAAAATAATCGGCCCAAACTGTTCGTAAAAAATGCCGTCACGTAACCCTTTTCGGCTTAAAATAAACGTCGTCGCATCGACTGTTTCGTATAACGTTTGAAACACTTCAACCGCCGGAATAATTAAATCGGCCCGATCTTTTGACAACGCCTCGACTTTTTGTAGTTGTTCAAATGTAAGAGCACGCAAATATTTTTTCACTTGAACGATATGTTCGCGATTCATTTCATATTGATGAATGCCGGCAATCGGGTAGTTTTGGAGCATTTGATGCACTTGTACGACGTTGCGGGCGCTTCCGCCAATCGCAATGATCGGAAGTTTTCGTTGTTTTAGCCATGGAAGCGATTGAAATTGCTTTTCAACGTATCCCCGCAACGTTTGTAGCTCTTCATCGGTCGGAACGTTTCCTGAGACGAAATCGCGCTTTAACGACAACGCTCCAAACGGAAAGCTGTAATAATCAACAAGTTCGCGGTTGTAAAAATACGTCACTTCCGTACTTCCACCGCCGATATCAATCGTAATCCCTTCGTGAAACGATGTCGATTGAATGACCGCTAAAAAACCGTAGTATGCTTCTTCGTATTCGGATAAAATACGAATACGAAAGTCGGTCCGTTCAGCAACGATGCGAACGATGTCGTCGCGATTGCGCGCTTGACGAATTGTAGCGGTCGCCACGCATTTCACATCGTGCAGACGATGAAAGCGTGTTACGTCTTGAAACGTCAAAAGCCCATCTAAAAGCACACGTAGCCCTTCCTCCGTAAACACACCATCTTCTGTTAAATAATTGCGCAATCGGGCAGCAATTTTTACGTTTTCCCTTTCTCGTAAGCGACCGCTTTTACTTTGTTCATAAATGACGAGGCGCATCGTGTTTGAGCCAATATCAATAATGCCGTATTTCAACAGGAATCCCCCCTTATCGTGAAATGGAAAAAATAAATTGAAAATTTTCCAAAAACATAAACGATCGTGTATAATATAAGTGTACCAAAATCAAAAGGAGTTGAGTAAATATGGAAACAGTCGAATGCACCGTCGAAAACTTATCGGTCGCACTGTTTACGGTCAACCGTCATGCGAAAACGGCGTTAAATCCTTCTTACTTGTATTTGCTGAAGAAAAAAACGATTGAAAAAATGCTCGAAGAAGGAAAAGCGAAAAAAGTTGGGCTTCACTTTTCCCGAAATCCGAAGTACAGCCAGCAAAAGTCGGATGTGCTTGTGGCGATCGGTGCGTATTACTTCCACATACCTCCAACAAAAGAAGACTTCAAGCATTTGCCTCATCTCGGTACGTTGGACGATTCTTATCGCAACCCTGTTGTTAAAATGCCGTTGTCTCAAGCCAAACGATTATTACAAGCGTATACAGGTATTTCACCGGAAGACGTAGAGCCGAAACCGAAACGGTACGATTGGTCGCGTCCGCATCGGTTCGGGAAAACGTTTCGCTAAGGACAAGCTCACGTAAACAATGGACATATTTTATTATATGACACAAAAGGGCGGCCTCTTAATGAGATCGCCCTTTTTTCTGTTGGACTAATTGTTCGAATTGTTCGGTAGCAAGCGGTTTGCTGAAGTAGTAGCCTTGGGCGCGGTCGCATCCTTCTCGTTTTAAAATCGCAAGCTGTTCTTCTGTCTCCACTCCTTCAGCAACGACTTTCATTTGTAAGCTGTGTGCCACTTGAATAACCGCGCGCACGATCGATAAGTCATATGAATGTTTCACCATATCTTGCACGAACGAACGGTCGATTTTAATGATGTCAACCGGCAATTTTTTCAAATAGTTTAACGAAGAATAGCCTGTCCCGAAATCGTCGACAGCGAGCTGCAATCCTAAATTTTTTAACGACTGCAACTGCGCAAGGACGTAATCGATATGATGCATCGCCATACTTTCGGTAATTTCTAATTTTAAACAAAACGGGTCTAAATCGTACGTGCGGAGCACATGTTCAATATGTTTCACTAAGTCGGCTTGCAAAAATTGTTTAATGGAAACGTTGACACCAATTTGCACGTGTGGTAGCCCTTTTTCTTTCCATTTTTTACTTTGTTCACATACGTTTCGTAACACCCAATCGCCGATCGGTTGAATTAAATTCGTTTCTTCTGCAATCGGAATAAATGTTGCTGGCGAAATCCAGCCGCGCTTCGGATGAAACCAGCGAAGCAGCGCTTCAACCGCCACAATATCGCCTGTTTGAATGTCGACGATCGGTTGATACTGAAGCGTAAATTCGTTTTGTTTTAACGCTTTGCGAATGCTATGTTGCATGTACAATTTTTCTTCGTTCGTCTTTTTTAATTCGTTCGTATAAAAACAGTACGTATTTCCCCCGTTTTCCTTTGCGATTTCAAGCGCTAAATCGGCACATGAAATAAGCGTCGTCCAATCGGTTGCATCATCTGGAAATACACTTACTCCGATGCTCGGTGTGATCGTCAATTCTTGGTCTGTTAGTTGAAATGGGGGCGAAAATATTTGGATGACGTCACGAATCATGTGGCGTATTTCGTTTCGGTCAATCGTATAAAAAGCGAGAAAAAATTGATCGCGTGCCTGTCTTGCGACGATGCCATTTTCATAGCGACGCAATCGCTCCGCAACTTGTTTTAACAATTCATTTCCGTATTCATATCCGATTAGATCGTTAATAAATTTAAAGCGATCTAAATTGAGCGACAGTAATGCAAACGGCTCGCGTTTATTCATGCGCTCGCGAAGCAGATGGAGAAACGCCTCGTACGACAGCACTCCTGTTAATATATCGGAATCGTCATGATCGTATAAAAAGCATCCTGTCCAAATGAGATGCGAACGAAACGCATAAACGTGCACGTATGCCGGACGATGATCAACAATCGTTTTCCCGCGCCACGCATCGCTTATATGTAACGCCTTGATCGCTTCATGTGCACAGTCAACAAACTGTTGCGCGACACGATAACGATTGGACAATCGTTTCATCAGCGTATCGTTCATATATACGATTGTTCCATCTTCATCAGTAATAAAAAAAATGTTGTATTGATCAAACTGTTGCCCAACGGCCTCCCATTTTATCAATGGAGGGTGTTGGGACATATACTGCTGTTCGTTCATGTTGTAATCCTCGCTTTTTGTTTCCTTCCCTCCTTCTTTTATTAAACCATATGGCATGATAATTGAAAATAACTTTTCATCAAGAAACGGAATTTAGTCAATTGTTCCTGTACGTAAAATGGACACATGCATATCGACATCCATTTTTGCGTTGTCATATAACTTGTACCATTGTTTATCCGTCAACTGCAATGCGCGCACCGAGTGGTCGTACATTTGCCCGAAGCCGATCGGATCGGTTTTGTATGCTTTTAGTTTATTTAATAGTTGCTCTATTTCTTTTTTCATTTGTTTTTCAATCGCCCGCTCAAGAATGTGGACATTCGTTTCCATAATCGGCTTCATTTTTTCGGACATCTCTAAAATTTCCGCTTGCAACTTGACGGTGATGCGAAAATGTGGAACTGGCTCTTGGCTAATAAGTTTGATTTTTCGCTTTGTTTTTATTTCATTAATAACGATATTGACTTTTTTTCCTTTTTTGTTCAATAACAACGGTTCAACAGCTTCGCGTGGCACCGTAATATTTTTTAATTCTGTATTATATTCTGACGCTAACATTTTTATATAAAAACTTTCATCAAGCCGTACCGTCCCGACAAATTTGTCGCCGCGAAATAGCGCCACTTTTTCAATAATCGGTTTATCGTCACGCAACGATAAACAAGGTAAAATCGGGTCTTTTCCGACATCGTAATAACTATGAATAAACTCATGTAACGTTGCAGCTAACAGCGATTCGCTGCGTAAGTTTTTTTCAATTAACCGATATAAATACGTCCCGATGTCTGGTGTATCTTCATGCTTTTTACTTTTCAAGATTTCCTTTGCATTCGGCTCGCCAACCGCTAAATAAACGAGCGAACCGATATTCGCATCGCGTTGCAACGTATCGGTTAACGTAAAAACACCATCTTTTTCGGCGAGCTCTTTTCCGTATACGACGACGCGAATTTGCCCTGACCCTAAATTGTGGCTCGTTTGCGCTTCTAAATCTTGGCGAAGTCCTTTACTCGTTTTATTCGTTGCCTCAATCACTTCTGACAAAGACGATCTGGTCGTTTGAAACGAAAGCATCACGGATGCCCCTTCGTACAACTTCCCTTTTTTGTCAAACCCAGTGACCGTAGTGATTCCTTGTCTTTCTAATACGCGTGGCTGTACACATCCGCTTAATAATAACATACAAACGATGAGCCGTTTCATTTCGCGCTCCCCTTTGCCCATTTTTTTATGCGCACAAATACGTACAGTATGAACGGATAAACAAAACTAAGCCAAAATCCGTACCATCCGACTTGATCAATAAATTCGTTAATGGTGGCACGCTGTTGAAATAATATCGCAACGATAAACGAAAGAAAGCTGAACACGAATAACATATATTTTTGCTTTATATGAAAAAGCGCTTTTCCGCCGCGCGTCATCGCCCACATAAACATGAGTAAATTAGGTAAAATGACGAGCAGCCAAAGCGGAATAATGACGTATTCAAACCGTTCAATAAAAGGACATTTGACGATCGAAAACATTGACAACAACGCCCAAATGGTCACATCGAGTTGCTTTGGGCTGAAAAAGGCGATGGCGATGACCGTCACGACAGCGACGAGAAACGTCGTCAGTAAAACGCCAAGCTGGGCGTAACGGTGGACACGGTCTTTTTCTTTGACGAACGGATAGATAATATATAACACTTCAAATCCGAGCATCGTATATGCTGTTTTTAATACACCGTTCGCCATTTGTTTCGGCGTCGCTTCGAGAATGGGCAATAAGTGAATCCATTCGGCATATTTTAACGGTTGAAAAGCGACGATAACAATCCAAATCGTCATAAAAAACGTTAAAAAACTAACGCCCGCAACGAGCCGAAATCCCCCACCATATAGGGCATATACCGTTAAAACAATTAAAATGAGCGCCGCCCCCCAAAGCGGAAAATCAGGGTACATCCACGTGATTGCCATTTCAACGTAACCAAGCAAAATAGACGTATACGCCATTAAAAAGTAGGCGATAACGAGCGCATTGGCGATCCAACCGAATATGCGCCCATAAACGAACGTATGAAGCGAGAAGATGTTGTCATGTTCCGTTGATGTTAACGTTTTATATATGACGAAAACGGCGAGATGAATCCATAATCCGCTAATCAGCACCGCTATCCATGCATCTTGGCGCGCCTCGACAAAAATGACGCGCTGTACGCCGACGATGCCAAGCCCGATTTGTGCAGTATGGATGAGAAAAAACACGAGGTAAGCATTAATCGACAGCCGTTCGTTTGGCGTTTTCATCATTCATCCAAATCCTTTCGTTTCATCGCTTCACGCCATGAAAAGCGACGGGTGTTTTGCGGACGATTCGTCTTCGGACGCTCGCTATAAAACTTTTGTGGCAAACGAATGAGCGCATATTTCATATCGGAGAAACGAAACGGATAAACAGGTGACAAGTACGGTCGTCCAAGTGACGTGAGCTTTAATAGATGAATAAGCAACATGCTGACGCCGATCAATATACCGACAAGTCCCAAAAGCGCCGCTAATAAAATAATCGGAAAGCGTAAAATACGGATCGTTGCGCCCATCTCATAACTCGGCGCCGTAAATGAGCCGAGCGCACTTAACGCAACAATAATAATGAGCACATTGCTCGTAAATCCTGCATCGACTGCCGCTTGTCCAAGGACGATACCGCCGACGATACCCATCGTTTGACCGACTTTTGTCGGCAAGCGCGCTCCTGCTTCGCGCAACAGTTCAATCATAAACTCAAGAAGCAACGCTTCAATGACGGGAGGAAATGGGACGCGCGAACGCGATTCGCCAATCGTCAAAAGCAAAGCGGAAGGAATGACTTCGTAATGATACGTAATGACAGCAACATAAAGCGGCGATAAAAAAATGGAAGCAAAAATGCCGAGCATGCGAATCGCGCGCAATACAATGCTCATCGTCCAACGTAAATAAATATCTTCTGTCGTTTCAAAAAAGCTAAAAAACGTCGTCGGACAAATAATGACGGTCGGACTTCGGTCAACGAAAATGCCGATGCGCCCTTTCATTAAACTGTACGCTAGTCGGTCAGGAAGCTCCGTTAATAAATATTGCGGAAAAATCGTATACGCATGATCGTCCAATAGTTGAGCTAATACGGAACTGTCGGTCACTTCGTCAATGTGAAGCTCAGACAGCCGTTGTTTCACCGTTTGAACGTTTTCTTCATCGGCAATATCTTCGATGTACACGACGCGCACTTCAAGCGAGTTGCGCATCCCGATCGTCATTTTTTCCGTCACTAATTTCGTATCGGTCACATTTTGGCGCAAAATGTGAATGTTTGTATCAATCGACTCCGTAAACGACATTTTCGGTCCGAGGACGAGCGATTCCGTTTCTGCCTTTTCAAGCGAACGTTCTACTTTTTCAGCGATGTTAACGGCAAGTCCGCGCGTTTCTCCTTCGATATATATACATGCCCAACCGTCGCGTATGTAAGACGCCATCTCTTTTTCTGTTTCACATACGCGCACCGCACCGATTGGCAAACAGCGAGCGAGCTGTTTTAACGATACGTCTTCTTGGTCATGAATAAATGCCAACACGTTTTGTTGCAATTGGTCATGATTAATTAAATTGCTTAAAAAGAGGACGTCAACCGTTTTTCCTTTGCATTGGATGCGTCGACACATCAAGTCTGGCGAGTGGGCAAGCTGTTTGGCAACCTCATCAACTCGATTTTTTTTCGAAAACCACATCATCTTGCCCCCCTTTTTCTTCCGCTTCGTTTTTTCCTAGTTTGCAATACATCGCAGTTTTTATGCAAAAAAAAAGAGGAAGCTTTATTTTGCTTCCTCTTGAGGGAGCGGATTGAACTACCACTAGGCTAAAGCCATAGTGGATTCCTACGAACACCGAAAGTTTTTTCGGTTATTTAGTAGGCGATCCCCACAGTTCCTGCGGTTAAGAAGCCTAATCGCTTCGTTTTTAATATTGATACTTGCGTTCACATCTCGGTCATGATGGGTATGACACTTTGGACAATCCCACTCACGTAACCCAAGATTTTTAACGTCTTTGTTTTGATAGCCACAGCACGAACAAAGCTGACTAGACGGAAAGTTTTTTGCTACGGTGACAACTTGTTTTCCGTACCATCTAGCTTTGTATTCGATCATGGCTTTAAACGTTGACCAAGATACCTCTTGAATCGCTTTTGCAAGGTTATGATTTTTTAGCATATGACTTACAGACAAATCTTCCATTCCGATGATGTCGTGGTTTTTGACAATCTCGGTGGAAATTTTGTGCAAGTAATCATGTCGTGCATTTGTCATTTTTTCGTGCAATCGTGCAACTTTTATTCGTTGCTTATTCCAATTCGAGCCACCTTTTTTTCGTCTGGAAAGAATACGTTGTGCTTTTGCTAGCTGTTCTTCTAGCTTACGAAGCCATTTCGGGTTGGCGTACTTTGTTCCATCAGAAAGAACGGCGAATTCCTTCAACCCAACATCGATGCCAACAGCTGAACCCGTTTGAGGCAACGCTTGCACGTCAGTTTCAACCAAAATGGATACAAAGTATTTCCCGCTTGGATTTCGTCTAATCGTAGCAGACAAGATACGCCCTTCTACTTCACGACTTTTCGCAAAACGAACAAGACCAAGTTTAGGGAGCTTGATGTGTTGATCTAGCACAGCAATATTCCCATTTGTATGCTTAGTTGTATACGATTGCACAGCATTCTTTTTAGACTTAAAACGCGGTTTGTCGTTTTGCTTTTTAAAAAAGCGATCGTACGCATCATCCAGATGTTTGAGTGAAGATTGAAGTGCGATGCTATCCACTTCTTTTAACCAAGTGAATTGTTTCTTTAATTGCGTTAATTGAGAAGAACAAGCGTTGTAAGTTAATCCCTTGCCCGTTTGCTTATAAGCATCCTCCCATTTCGCCAAAAAATAGTTGAATACAAAACGCGAGCAACCGAATGTTTTCGCGATTAATACTTCTTGTTCTTTATTTGGATAGATGCGAAATTTGTATGCTTTGTTGACCAACATTGACTTCACCCCCTTCCAAGTATATACTTATTATAAATCTAGTGTATTGTATGTATCAAGTATATTGGGGAGGTAGTGAAAAAATGGAACGCATTGCAAAACTAATTAAATTTCCTGCTGATTTGGTAACAGAAATAGAAAAGTATCAAAAAGAAAATTACATTTCAAGTTTTGCAGGTGCAGTTTATGAACTGATCCGTAAAGGCTTGAAAAAGCAATGAAATACATCCATACATTGAAACACAAGGCGGCTAGGGCTTACATCCCCTAGCCTAAAGGCATAGGGGTTTTACGCCCAATCATATAAAATCGTCCGCGCCCATTTCGTAACTTTTCATGCGCGTCTCTTTTCGGTCGTCAATGCTCACCATAATCATCGGCACGAATTGTTGTTTTAGTTTTTCTTTTAAAAACGTTAATACTTCAAAGCCGGTTTTCGTTTGCATATGAATGTCGATGACGACGCAATCCGGGCGGACGTCATAAAAAGAAGCGACCGCTTTGATCGGATCAGCGATGGCGACGACATACCATCCGCTTTGTTCGAGCTGTTCTTTGACGTACATTAAAAACGACGGGTCATCATCAATGAGTAAAACGGTCGGTTCGTCCCCTTTTCTCGCCCCTTGCTCATTTGATGCCACGTCTCCAATTTGATGTTCGTAACAAAGTTGAAAAAGCGGAGCGAGCCGCTCTTTCACTTCTTTTGCCCCCCATTTTTTTGTTCATCTTCACCCCATTGTTCCATCAGCTTCCGAGCATAGTTGCCGATATCGTTCATGCCGATCATCGCCGCTGTACCGGCAATGGTATGGAGAAGAAGATAGACGTCTTGATGGGCGATTTCTTCAACCGTTTCCCATTCTTCTAACCGTTTGCGAATATTTTTCAAAAAATGTTGTTGATATTTGTCGTAACGATCCATAACAATCCCCTACTGTTTTATAAAATGTATTGATCGATCACTTGAACGAGTTCAGCAATTTCTGGTTTACTCACTTGCGCTGTCGCACCGACACGCTCTCCTTTATGACGAAGGTCATCTGTAATGAGCGAAGAGAAAATGACGACAGGTAAATGTTTTAGTTTGTCATGTTCGCGAATGCGTTTCGTTAAATGATGACCGTCCATTTGCGGCATTTCAATATCGGTAATAACGAGCTGCACTTCGCTTTCAACTGGCTTTCCTTTTTCAACGATCGATTGTAAATAGTGAAGCGCATCTTCCCCATTTTCAAAAAACTCAACGTACACATAGCCCGCTTCAGCAAGCGTATCGTGAAGCAGTTTGCGCAAAAGCGGAGAATCTTCAGCGACGATTAACTTTTTATTCGAGCGGTCGCGTTGACCTAGTTTTTTCACGCGGTCGACGTGAATGCCTGATTGCGGATTAATGTCGACAACGATTTTTTCAAAGTCGAGCAATAAAATCATGTTTCCGTTTAATTTCACAACGCCGATAATTTGGCTTTCTAATCCTTGATACATTTGCGACGGTTTTTCGATTTGCTTCCATGATATGCGGTGAATTTGTGTGACATTATGGACGTGAAACACAACTTTTTGTTGATTGAACTCTGCGACAATGTATTTATCTTGTGCTGGATTGCTCGATGGCCCAAAGCCGAGCGCTTTCGCTAAATCGATGAGCGGAAGCACCTCGCCGCGCAATTCAATAATGCCTTCAATGTACGGGTGCGCATGCGGCACTTTCGTCGGTGCGATCGGCTGAATAATTTCTTTCACTTTAATGACGTTAATGGCGAATCGATTGTCACCGACTAAAAATTCGACAATTTCTAGTTCATTCGTTCCACTTTCTAACAAAATTTCATGTTTATTTTCCATGAAACAGCCTCCATTACAACATCATTTATTGCCATTTTATCATATTTCTTATGTGCAACGAACAAAATTTAATATAAGTACTCGCTTACTTTTCGATTCGCGACGTTCGTGTCGATCGGGCAAAGGTCGGCATCGCGCCCGTATTGCCATATCCAGACGTTTGCGCGACAGTTCGGGACGTTCGGGCGAAATGTTGGTGCTTTTGCCGCAGATGTCGTTCCCGGACGAGGATAAGAGCTCCATATGATCGTCTGTTGGGCGACGCGCTCATCGTTTTTTATCGCTTCACAATACGCCTCACTAAACACACCAATCGTTGGATTGGCGTAAATCCCCGGACGATAGCCGCTCGGATAAAACGTATCGACCCATGCGCGAATCCATCCTTCATCGACTCGAAATTCATCTTCAATGTTAGCAAAGATGGCGATATTGTTCGGAATGCCTAATCTACGCGCATGGAAAATGGCGTTTCGCGCTGCGATTTTTCCTCTTTCATATTGCGTCGCCTCGCGAAATGCATTGTAAATCGGAGCGATTTTTACTCCTCGCTCACGAATAAAGGCAATTTCTTCTTTCGTCAACCCGTCTGACACGTCTGGAACGGTCGTGACATATCTTCCCCAAAATTGCGGAAAGCCGTATTGTTGCCGCACGCATGTAAATAACGTCTCCGTCACTTTCGCCGCTGAATCAACACCCCACATGCATCATTCCTCCTTTTTTATACTTCCTTCCATATGTATGCGAATGATACATGTCTAAATAAAACTTTCAATCTATATCAATATTACTTTATTCCTAGGTAAAAATCACTATAATAAAAATATATAGAGATAATGGGGGATTTTCCATGAAAAGAGAGAGACAAAAAAAGCAAACGAGAATATTGTTGCAACAAACAGCACTTCATCTTTTTCAAAAACAAGGATATGAACAGACGACCGTCTTGCAAATTACAAATGAAGCTGGGGTAGCAAAAGGAACGTTTTTTAATTATTTTCGAACGAAAGAAGAAGTGTTACAAAGCGTATTTTTTTCACATATGGAGAGCATATGTCAAAAAACGATGAACGGCAACAACGATTGGCACAAAAAAATCGATTCCATATTTGATGAGTTAGCGACGATGCACGAACAGCTCGGACGGGAAGTAGCAAAAGCGGTGCTCCACATTCATACCCGAAAAACGAAAGAGGCGGGTTGGCTCGCTCCATTGCACGACGTATTGACGCGCTTATTCGAGGAAGGAAAACGGTGCGGGCATGTGCGGACGAAACAATCCGCTTCGACGCTTGCGCATATCGCGATGCAATTGTACGTCGGTGCGCTACATTTATGGATGTTTTCATATGTGACCGATCCGCTCGCTACGTTTATGACGAATGCGTGGAACATGTTTGTCCATTACATAGAAAAAGAAGGGGACTAATCCCCTTCATACAATGGCAACGTGATCGTGACAGTCGTTCCGACGTTCAATCGGCTTTCGTATGTAATCGTTCCTCCCATTTCGCGAATGAGTCGGGCTGTAATCATGCTGCCGAGCCCTGTCCCTTTCGATTTTGTCGTATAATACGGCAACCCGATTTTTTTCAACTGCTCTTCCGTCATTCCTTTTCCAGTATCACGGATCGTAATAATAACTTCTTTTTCCTTTTCGTCGACTGTTTTATGAATCGTCACAAGCCCGCCGGATTCAATCGCTTCCATGCCGTTTTTCATGACGTTTAGTAATGCTTGTTTTAAATAATCGGCATCTCCGTACGCATCGCTTTTCCCTTCTGTATAAAGTTGAAACGACACGTTCAACATCGCCCCGAGCGGACTTAATAAATGAACGGACGTATGTAAAATATCATCGACGTTTATTTTTTGCAGTTGAAATTGCGCCGGTTTCGCTAACGTTAAATATTCGGTAATAATTTCGTTCGTGCGGTCTAACTCTTCTAAAATAATCGGCGCAAACTTTTTTACACGTTCGTCTTTCGTCCCTTCGCTTAAAAATTGGACAAATCCTCGCACTGTTGTAAGTGGATTGCGAATTTCGTGAGCGAACGATGCTGCCATTTCGCTTACCGTCGCTAGTTTATCGACGTAAATCATGTCGTCAAACTGTTCGTTAAATTGAATAAGCCGTTCAATGACGTAGACGAGCGCGATAAACATCGCAATAAAAAAGATGAAGTAGATGATATAAAATCGCCAAGAAAGAGGTGGAACGGCATATATAATCGTGGCAACATACAAAATAAGGTAAACCAAAACAATCATAAGCCCATATAATATTTTTCGTTTGACGTTAAAAAACGATGAGCGAAACAACATGCCGACGATAAATGCAAAGACGGATACAGTAATACCCGCAAAAGCAAACGGACCACCGATGATGGAACGAGCAACGATGACCGTTAATGTACATAGCAATCCCGCTGTTTTTCCAATATATAATGTCGTCACTAAAATGACGATCATGCGAAAATCGAAATTCGTTTTCGCTAATGGCTGAATCGGATACATCATACATAATATGGCGGTGAACGATGACACAACACCGTACATCATTTTTTGTTTCCATGTCAGTACCATTTTTCTTCGGAATGGGAAAAACAAGTTGGCATTAAAAATGAGCGAAAATAAAATGGTAATATTGACAACGAGTGGTTTAATAACAGCAATAAACATGTGATGCCTCCATGATGGTTGTTCCACGTGTATTGTAACATAAGAAGAAGGACGACTACACTCGTTTTTATTTTCAGAAAAAATAAACATATTGACAGCTTTATGAACATGATAGACGTGGACAAGCGGGACGCGTTACAATGATTATGAAGAAAAACATGAAAAGAGAAGGTGTCGACATGAAAGGGTTAGCCATTCTTTTTGAAGAAGACCATACGGTGACGATCGTTGAAGATGTGGAGAAAGAACGATTAGAAGAAGTAGTAGATGAGCAAATTGAAGCTGTTCTTTGGCATGATGAAGAAATCGACTGGGATTACGGTTATTAATATATGAAGCTGGCGCTCGTCAGCTTTTATTTTTTTGTTTTTATTTTTCGGAATTTTATTTACAATTTACAAAAAAACCTTTATAATGTAGAAAAGGGAGGAGAGTATTCTTCTCACTAAGGGGGAATGAAACATGTTTGAAAAATACAATGACATGGCACTCGTACCGCAGCCGCACGATCTCGCTAACGGTTATAAGGAAGCTGCGCAATTCGTAATCGAACAGGCGTTGTTTCAATTTGAAAGAGATCGGTTGATGCGCGACATCGACAAAGCGCTTGAGGAACGGAATAAGGCACTGTTTCTTACCCTCTCCACACAATACAATGAACTTCGAGATCGTTATCGTCACTTGGAGGGTATGCACGCATGATCGACTGTGAAACGACAGGACAGCACATAAGGTGAACGTTTTCAGCAAAACACATTGCGAAACGTTCACCTTTTATTGTTTAATAGAAAAAAACGAAGAAAGGTGAAAGACGATGATGCTTCCGATGAATGAACGTGTGCAACATATTCAACTATCTGGCATTCGGCAATTTTTTAATCTCGTTGCCCAAGAAAAAGATATGATTTCATTAACGATTGGACAGCCTGATTTTCCGACGCCCGATCATATTAAAGAAGCGACAAAACAAGCGCTTGATGAACAGTTTACTTCTTATACGCATAATGCGGGATATTTGCCGTTACGTGAAGCCGCTTGTCGCTTCGTTGAAACGAAATATGGACTGCGCTATACGACCGATGAAGTGATCGTTACCGTCGGCGCAAGCCAAGCGCTCGATATTGCGTTTCGTACTATTTTAACGGAAGGCGCAGAAGTCATTCTCCCTGCCCCTGTGTATCCAGGATATGAACCGATTATTCGTTTATGTGGGGCAACACCTGTACATGTCGATACGAGAAAAACTGGCTTTAAACTGTTAGCCGAGCACATCGAACCGCTCATCACCGAGCGGACGCGGTGCATCGTATTGCCGTATCCGTCCAATCCGACAGGAATGACGTTAACGAGCGATGAACTGAAACAAATCGCTGCACTTGTAAAAGACAAACCAATTTGGGTCATCTCGGATGAAATTTATAGCGAGCTCGTGTTTACAGGGAAACACGAATCGATTGCGACATGGCTTCCTGATCAAACGATCGTCATTAACGGCGTAAGCAAATCGCATGCGATGACCGGTTTTCGCATCGGGTTTTTATTTGCGCGACAATGGATCATTGAACATATAGTAAAAGTGCATCAATATAACGTTTCATGCGCCACATCCATTGCACAAAAAGCAGCGTTAGAAGCGTTAACGGTCGGAATAAACGATGCGAACGATATGAAAAAGCAATACGCGGAACGAATGACATATGTATATGATCGCCTTCGTGCCATGGACTTTGACGTCCAAAAACCGAACGGAGCGTTTTACATTTTTCCTTCCATTGCACAGTTTCATCAATCATCTTTTGACTTTGCATTACAGCTAGCAAAAGAAGCAAAAGTCGCGGTCGTGCCTGGAAGTGCGTTTTCGACATACGGCGAAGGATACGTTCGCATCTCATACGCTTGTTCGATGGAAGAGCTAGAAAAAGGGTTGGATCGCATGGAATCGTACATAAAAAAAGGTGCTCGCTAACAGCACCTTTTTTTACCACTCTTTATACCATTTATATAACGCTTGCGTTCCGCTTTGTTCTTCTCCGCGCTCGGCAAGCGCTTCATACAGTTGTTTCGCAAGTTTTAAACCAGGAAGCGACAGACCGAGCGTTTCTGCTTCAGCAAGCGCGATGCCCATATCTTTAATAAAATGTTTTACGTAAAAGCCCGGAGCAAAGTCGCCAGCAAGCATGCGTGGCGCAAGATGAGACAGCGACCAGCTCGATGCGGCGCCTTGCGAAATGCTTTGCAAGACGCGTTCGGGGTCTAATCCTGCTTTTTCGGCATACACAAGCGCTTCACATACGCCAATCATATTTGTCGCAATCGCAATTTGGTTGCACATTTTCGTATGTTGCCCTGCTCCTGCTTTTCCTTGCCAAACGATATTTTTTCCGATATGCGAAAAAAGCGCCATGCATGCGGAAAACGCTTCTTTATCGCCGCCAACCATAATGGACAACGTTCCATCGCGCGCCCCAATGTCCCCACCTGAGACAGGCGCATCAAGAGCGAATATTCCCTTTTCTTTTGCCGCCTCATAAATGCGCACCGCAAGCGACGGTTTAGATGTTGTAAAATCAATAACATACGCACCACGTTTCGCATGTTTTAAAATGCCGTCATCGCCAAAGTATACGTGTTCCACATCTTGCGGCTCACCAACCATCGTCATAACGACATCCGCCGCTTCGGCAACGTCTTTTACCGTTTCTTTCCACACGGCACCTTCTGCTAGTAAATCTTCTGCTTTTTCTTTTGTGCGCGTATATACGACGAGCGGATAACCTGCCCGAAGCAAGTTTCGCGCCATGCTTTTGCCCATGACACCAAGCCCGATAAAACCAATTGTTTGCACGTTCCTCTCCCCATTCTAAATCGCTTTGACCATACCGCCATCGACTAAAAGCGATTGACCGGTCATATACGTATTCTCATCGGACAATAAAAAGGCGACGACGTTCGCAAATTCTTCTGGCGTGCCGTAACGTCCGAGCGGAATGGTCGCTTTCATGCGCGCTTCTAGTTCTTCTTTGCGAATGCCGAGCTTTTTCGCATTTTGTTCGTCTAAATAGGCGACACGCTCCGTCGCAATGCGCCCCGGTGCAACAGTATTAATTAGAATACCGTATGGGGCAAGCTCTTGGGCGAGCGTTTTTGTCAATCCGACAATGCCAAGCCGAAACGTATTCGATAAAAGCAACCCCGGAATCGGCTCTTTAATGGACGATGAGGCAATGTTGACGATTTTTCCTTTCGTTTTTTTCAAATGTGGTAATGCTGCGCGAATCATTCGCACGTAGCTCAATAAATTTAACTCAAACGCCTGTTGCCAATCATCGTCTGTTAGCGTCGCAAACGTCCCCGTCGGCGGACCGCCGGCGTTATTGACTAACAAATGAACGTCGCCAAATGTTTCTACTGTTTTTTCGACTAATCGTTCGATCATTGCGTTGTCCGTCACGTCTGTTACCGTATATGCTGCTTTTCCTTTTCCGAGCGCATTCAGCTGTTCAGCTACCGCATGCAACGCTTGTTCATTGCGGCTCGCTAACATCACGTTAACCCCTTGCGAAACAAGTTTTATCGCAATCGCTTTACCGAGCCCTTTGCTTGATGCAACAACAATCGCTGTTTTCATTTCATCCGCCTCCTCTCACGCTATACTATTCGCTAACGACGACGCGATTCCTCCCTGTTCGTTTTGCTTTTTAAAAAAGCGATCGTACGCATCATCTAGATGTTTGAGTGGAGATTGAAGTACAATGCTATCCACTTCTTTTAACCAAGTGAATTTTTTTTAATTGCGTCAATTGAGAAGAACAAGTTTTATACGTGAGTCCTTTGCCTGTTCGCTTGTAAGCATCCTCACATTCCGCTAAAAAATAGTTGAATACAAAACGCGAGCAACCGAATGTTTTTGTAATCAATACTTCTTGTTCTTTATTTGTATAGATGCGAAATTTGTATGCTTTGTTGACTAGCATTGACTTCACCTCCTTCCAAGTATATTGGAGGTAGTGAACAAATGGAACGCATTGCAAAATTAATTAAGTTTCCTGCTGATTTGGTAGCAGAAATAGAAAAGTATCAAAAAGAAAATTACATTTCAAGTTTTGCAGGTGCAGTTTATGAACTGATTCGCAAGGGCTTGGAAAAGTAATTCAAACACAAAGTAGTATAGGTCTTTCATCCTGAATTTATCGTAATGATTATATAAACAAAAATCAAGGAAAAAATTGTTACTGAAATGTAAAAAAGCTAGGCATTATACCTAGCTTTATACACGAAAGCGATGAATCAATTGCTGCAACGTGCGGCTCATGTCGTTTAACCGCTCTGCTGCTTCTGTGACAGTGTTTAACGCTTTTAACTGTTCTTCCGATGATGCGGACACTTCTTCTGCCGATGCAGCCGATTGTTCTGAAATTGCTGCTAAGTTTTGTAACGCTGCAACAATTTGTTCTTTATTGCCGTTGACGTCGTGAATTTGTGTAAAAATATGCTCAATTGCTGACGTTAATTGTTCCATCATCGTTGCGATATGCATAAACGATTCCGCTGTTTCGTTTACCGCTTGTTGTTGCTGGTCGTTCATTTGTTTCGTATGGTCAACCGCTTCGGTCGCAAGAGAAGCTTGTTGTTGAATCGACGTGATCGTTTGACGAATTTGTTCTGTCGCTTGTGCCGACTGCTCCGCGAGTTTCCGCACTTCTTCCGCGACGACCGCAAATCCTTTTCCGTGCTCGCCTGCGCGCGCCGCTTCGATCGAAGCGTTTAATGCTAAAAGGTTCGTTTGGGCAGAAATGTCGGTAATCGTTTGAATGATGGCGCCAATTTGTTTCATTTTTTCTCCTAAATCGGCGATCACCGTTTCAACAGAGCGCAACTCGTTTTGCGATTCCGCTGATTTCGCTTGAAGCACATTTAACTTTTCAATACCCATATAGCTTGCTTCTTTCGTTTCGTCGGAAAGCTGCTTCACCCGCTCTGCCGATTGCGTGACCGTACCCATTTTTTCAGATAAATCGTTCATGCGATCGTTCATCGCATCTAAATTGCTCGCTTGCTCTGATACGCCTTTTGCGATATCGGTCACCGCCGTCGTCACTTGTTCACTCGTCGCCATCGTTTCTTCAGACACCGCGCTTAAATGATCGGCCGCAGCGCCAAGTTCCGTAACGGAACGATCCACTTCGCCAATGAGCGAGCGCATATGCGACACCATCTCGTTAAAATGGCTTGTGAGCTGGGCGATTTCGTCGTTTCCTTTCGGCTCAATGCGCACCGTTAAATCGCCTGTCGCCACTTGTTGTATACGCTCATTCAGTTGAATAATCGGTTTGACGATTGAACGCGACACCGCATAAATAAGAAGCGAGGCAAGAATCGTTGCAATGACGACAACTGTCCACGATGCTTTTCCGATCGTCGTTAACGTCGCTAATAAGTCTTTTTCTTTATATACTGCACCGACTTTCCAATTCAACTTTGGAATCGTCGCAAAATACAACAATCGTTTTTCGCCATCTTGCTCGTATTCATAAGCTCCTTGTTCTTTTGCAAACATCGTTTTTACAACCGGATGGTCAGACATATCTTTTCCTTGGTATTGTGGATGAACGATCGCAAATTTGTTTTGGTCAAATAACACCGGATAGCCGTTATAGCCGACGCGAGATTGCTCCACCGTTTCAGCAAGCGTATTTAACGATACGTCTAGGCCGATGACCCCGATCACTTGACCGTTTTCAACAATCGCTTTAGCAATCGTGACGACATAATCATTCGTTACCGTATCAACATAAGATTCCGTCCAAATGACTTTATCTGGTGAAGCGACAGCCGCTTTATACCACGGACGCGTCGTCGGGTCAAAGTCTGGCGGCAAATCGACAGCCGGCGTCGTATACATGTTACCGTTTGCTGTACCGATATAAGCTAATTGCACTTTTTTATGAATGTTTAAAAACGTAGCGAGCTGTCCGTCGATGTCTTGCCAAAGTTGAGCATCTTCCGTTTTTGTAAACGTCTTAAAACCTTTCGTTTCACTAAATTGCTTTAGCGCATCTTCCTGACTGTCAAACCTATGTTCAATATCGTCAACAAGCTCTGTCACAAGCGACTCTGCACGCACTTTTGCATCATCTTTCATGACAGACGCCATTTGCACGTAGTTGACCGTTTGTGAAGCGACAAGTGCAACAATTAATAATAAAGCCATTAAGCCCGTTAATTTCATCGTTAATGACCGAAACAATGTAACTCCCCCTTAGCTATATCGAATGTTGTCGAAAAATTAATAAAGTCGCAGTTTCATTATAAAAGGTTTACGATATGATGTCTATGACCGTTTTGTACTGATTTTTGCCATAAAAAAAGAACCGGGGCGTCCGGTTCTTATTGTTGGAACGTTTCTTTCACGAAACGAACGACTTCTTCTGCAGTCGCAAGCGATAAAATGTGATCTTTCACTCGCTCCGCTTCTTGTTTAGAAAGCTTTTTTAATTGCGAGCGGACGCGTAAAATCGATGTCGCACTCATACTAAATTCGTCTAAGCCGAACGCTAATAAAATCGGCACAGCAAGTTCTTCGCCCGCCATTTCACCGCACATGCCAACCCACTTTCCTTCTTTATGCGCCGCTTCAATGACGTTATAAATGAGGCGCAAAATGGCAGGGTTGTACGGTTGATATAAATACGATACGCGCTCGTTCATGCGGTCAGCCGCCATCGTATATTGGATTAAGTCGTTCGTTCCGATGCTAAAGAAGTCTACTTCTTTTGCAAATTGATCTGCTAATACAGCAGCAGCTGGAATTTCGACCATCATGCCGACTTCGATATGATCGGATACCGCAACACCTTCAGCGACAAGCTTTTCTTTTTCTTCTAAAAGAACAGCTTTCGCTTGACGGAACTCGTCTAACGTCGCGATCATCGGGAACATAATTTTTAAATTGCCATATACGCTTGCGCGCAACAACGCGCGAAGTTGCGTGCGAAACATGTCTTGCATATTTAAGCAAAGACGAACGGCACGGAACCCTAAAAACGGGTTCATTTCTTTTGGAAGGTCTAAATATGGCAATTCTTTGTCGCCACCGATATCAAGCGTACGAACGACAACCGGTTTTCCTTCCATTTTTTCTAGCACCGTTTTGTATGCTTCAAACTGTTCTTCTTCTGTCGGCAATTCGTTGCGGCCCATGTATAAAAACTCTGTTCGGTATAATCCGATTCCTTCTGCACCGTTTGCTAGTACACCTTCGACATCGTTTGGCGTTCCGATGTTTGCCGCAAGCTCGACGTGATGACCGTCGCTTGTGGTCGTTTGTTCATGAACGAGTTTTGCCCATTCTGCTTTTTGGGCAGCAAAAGCAGCACGTTTTTGTTCGTACTCCGCGATCGTTTCTTCGGTTGGGTTAACGATCACTTCCCCGTCAATCCCGTCAATAATGACGATATCGCCGTTTTGAATTACCGCTGTCGCTTCTTTCGTTCCGACGACAGCCGGAATTTCCATCGAGCGTGCCATAATGGCAGAGTGGGACGTCCGTCCACCAATGTCGGTTGTAAAACCTTTCACATATTTTCGATTTAATTGCGCTGTGTCAGACGGCGTTAAGTCTTCAGCTACAATGATGACTTCTTCTGTAATCATGCTTGGGTTTGAAATCGTAACGCCTAATAAATGAGCGAGGACGCGTTTTGTCACATCACGAATGTCCGCTGCACGCTCTTTCATATATTCGTTATCCATCGCTTCAAACATCGCGATGAACATCGATGCGACGTCATGAAGTGCAAATTCTGCATTCACACGTTCTTGTTCAATTTTTTGTTCGACCGCTTGCACGAACTCTGGGTCGCTTAGTACGAGCAAATGGGCGGAGAAAATGGCTGCTTTATCCTCGCCGAGCTCTTTTAATGCATGCGCTTGAATCGCTTCAAGTTCTTCTTTCGATTTAGCGAGCGCTTGTTGAAAGCGGCGAACGTGTTCAGCTGGGTTTTCAATCGTTTGTTTTTCAACCATTAAATCGGGATGTTCTAAACGGTACGCCTTCGCAATGGCAATGCCATTCGATGCAGCAATCCCTTGCAATCGTTTCATTATTCAGCTAATCCTTCTTTTGCTAGCGTTTCTGTTAATGCGTTCATCGCGTCTGCTGCATCGCCACCTTCAGCTGAAATCGTAATTTGCGCACCTTGTGGAATGCCTAAAGACATGACACCCATGATCGATTTTAAGTTGACTTTTTTGCCGTTGTACTCTAATTGAATGTCGCTATCGAATTTGCTCGCTGTTTGCACTAACATCGTTGCTGGACGGGCATGAATACCAGATTCTGCTGTTACTTTAAACGTTTTTTCCATTTTGCTCATCTCCTCACTTTATATTTTGAAAACATAGGGGGCGAAAACCCTCTATGTTTTTTTACCGAAAAATGACGCATTTTGCAAGCAAATTATTTTTGAACGACGACGACGTCTTCGCCTTTTGTTACTGTTCCTTGTTTCGCGATATTTACCGTTTCTCCTGCTTGCAAGTTCGTGAAAATAATTGGCGTCACAACAGATGGTGCATGTTGTTTCACATATGCAAGATCTACTTTCAAAATCGGCTGTCCTTTTTTCACTTCTGTTCCTTCTGATACGAGCGCTTCAAATCCTTGACCGTTTAATTTTACTGTATCAATACCGAAGTGGATAAGCACTTCACGACCTGTTTTTGATTGAATGCCGATCGCATGTTTTGTCGGGAAGACGTTAACGATCGTTCCATCGACTGGCGATACGACTGTCCCTTCTGTTGGCTCAACCGCAAATCCGTCACCCATCATTTTCGTTGAAAATACTTGATCTGGCACTTCGGAAAGCGGCACAACTTTTCCTGTTAATGGAGATGCGACTTGTTCTGTTTCTCCTGTCGCTTGTACAGATGGTTTCGCTTTTTCTACCGCTTTTGTCGGCACGCGACCTTCCATAATATCTTTAATTTGTGTTTTCAATATATCTGATTTTGGTCCGAAAATGGCTTGAATGTTGTTTCCAACTTCTAATACGCCAGCTGCTCCGAGCGCTTTTAGACGATCTTTATCGACTTGTTGAATATCGTTTACTGAAACGCGTAAACGTGTGATGCACGCATCTAAATGAGCGACATTTTCTTTTCCGCCAAGCGCAGCTAAAATTTCGTGCGGGAGTTCGCCTGCATCCGCTGCCGTTGTTGTGTCTGTCGTTTCTTTTTCACGACCTGGCGTCGCTAAATTCCATTTGCGAATCGCAAAGCGGAAGCCGAAGTAGTAAATGACCGCAAACACTAAACCGACCGGAATGACGAGCCACCATGCTGTACGTCCTGGCAACACACCGAATAATAAGAAGTCGATGACCCCGCCAGAGAACGTCATACCGATTTTGACGTCTAACATGTGCATGAGCATGAACGATAATCCAGCGAAAATTGTATGGATCGCAAATAATACTGGCGCAACGAATAAGAATGAAAATTCAATCGGTTCTGTAATTCCTGTTAAAAATGATGTTAATGCTGCAGATGCCATAATGCCGGCAACGACTTTTTTGTTTTCTGGACGCGCTTCATGGTAAATGGCAAGCGCAGCTGCTGGTAAACCGAACATCATGAACGGGAATTTTCCTGTCATAAATGTCCCAGCTGTTAATTCAGCACCGTCTTTAATTTGTTCGAAGAAAATACGTTGGTCACCGCGCACAAGCTCGCCTGCTTTGTTGACGTATTGACCGAACTCAAACCAGAACGGCGAGTAGAAAATGTGGTGTAAACCGAACGGAATTAATGCGCGCTCGATGACACCGAAAACGAATGCCGCTAACGTACGGTTTGCATCGATCATGTTGTGCGAAAAGGCGTTTAAGCCGTGTTGGACAGGCGGCCATAACCATGTCATCACAATACCGAGAATTAATGCCGATGCAGCTGTTACAATCGGAACGAAACGTTTTCCTGCAAAGAAACCTAAGTAAGATGGCAATTCGATGTTAAAGTATTTGTTGTACATGTACGCTGCTAAAATACCGACGATAATCCCGCCGAATACCCCTGTTTGCAACGTCGGAATACCTAATACGTTTGCAAACGATGGATCTGTGCCGATTTGGTCTGATGTCACGCCTAAAATGACGCTCATCGTGACGTTCATCACTAAGTAGCCGATGATAGCTGCTAAACCAGCAACCCCTTCACCGCCAGCTAATCCGACGGCTACCCCTACCGCAAATAAAAGCGGCAAGTTAGCAAACACAATACCACCAGATTGCTCCATCACTTTCGCAACCATTTCGACCCAGCCTGTTTCTAACGCTGGAATTTTTTCAATTAACGCTGGGTTTTGCAATGCGTTACCGAACGCAAGCAAAATACCTGCTGCCGGCAAAATCGCAACGGGAAGCATAAGCGCTTTACCGACTTTTTGTAACGTACCGAACGCTTTTTTCATATAAAACCCTCCTTCATTTTGTTAATGTTTGCAACAAACGGCACATTCATGTATCCGAAGTAGATGAAACAACACATTAGACGTCTAACGAATGTAAGCATTTGCAAAAGATGGAAAACAAAAAGGCATGAGCAAAGAACGACAGAAAAAGGGTACAATGATCCACCTCTTTTTCGCCTTCTTTACTCATGCCTGATCGAATCAGTAACACGTAAAGATAAGTGCCCATTTATTCACTTTTACCAGTTAGCCGTTGCAAGTGCAACGTTAAATATACCGCTTCTGCTTCATCTACCGGAAGCTGCAACGTTTGCTGCATAATTTTTATGAGCTTCCACGACAAATTATAACATAGTGGGTACGTCTCTTTCAATATATTCGACAATTTTTTTGGCTCTTCAATTTTTTCGCCTTTTTTCACCCGTTCAATCGCATAGCGCAAATGGCGGACAAACCGTAAATAATGGATGCTTTCACGGTCGATGCGAATGTTGAGCTGCTCTTCAACGACGGACACGAGGCGGGAAATGAGCTGTGAATGTTGGTTCACTTCGGACAGTTGGTGATTTGTTAACGCACTATGAATGTGTAAAGCAATAAAACCAATTTCTCCTTCCGGCAGTTGAATGTGCAACCGTTCATTTAACATATTGACGACTTCTGTTGCTACGTCGTATTCAAGCGGATATAAACTTTTCGTTTCAACTAAAAATGGATTTTTAATGTCCATCCCTTGTTCTAATCGCTTGATTGCGAACAAAATATGATCTGTTAACGCCACGTGAATGTGTTCGTTTAACGAGCTGTTCGTCCGCGTTCGAATGTGGTGAATGATATCGTTCATTAAGCCGATAAATTCTTCATCAACGTGTGGCAGCAATTTTTTATATTGTTCTTGTTCACGCTCATTTTTTAAAATGAACCATTTTTCTACACCTTTTTGTTCAATGACGTCCCCTTTTTTCTTGCCAAATCCAATTCCTTTTCCGATTAATACGACTTCATCGTACGTTGGATGCGAGGCAATGAGCACGTTGTTGTTTAACACTTTTTCAATGCGAAACGATTGTTCCACGTCTAGTTCGCCGTTACAGAAAACTTACAAAACTTTATAAATAATCTATTAATTATTTATAAAGTTTACGTTTCCTTCCTTGTTCATCACGCCCGATTTCGCCGAAGCTACTCTCGTTTGCTTGGCGCTCCGAAGGCTTTACTTCCCCACTAACGTATGGGTACATGTGGTGATTCACTTGGCATATTGTTTCAAGTTGATGCTAGCGTTGAGATCACGGTCGATTTCTAGCCCACACACTTCGCAACGGTACGTCCGTTCCGATAAAGAAAAGTGGCTTTTCACATGACCGCAACGGCTACACCTTTTGCTTGACGGATAAAAACGATCTGCCACGATCAACTTGATGCCATGCCATGCACATTTGTACGTCATTTGCCGCTTGAACTCGTGGAATGTTTGTTGTTGAATCGCTTTCGATAGCTTGCGATTTTTTAACATGCCGCTTGTATTCAAGTCTTCCATCACGACATACGCTGGCTTGGTTTTCACCAACGTCGTGGTGATGTGGTGGGTATAGTTTAGCTGGGTATTTTTTAGCCTTCGGCGTTTTTTCAAAACAAGGAATTCTAGTTTCTTGATGTTTTCCGTTTTTCTGTAACGGAATTCACCTCCTTCTGTTTGGATTTTGTTCATTTCATATTTTCGCGATATTTTTCTTTGCATTCGCTTCATTTGTTTTTCAAGCTTTTTCACTTGAGGCATGTGATGGATGTTAGGAAACGTCATCCCATTGCTAACGGTAGCGAACGATTTTACTCCCAAATCAATACCAATGCCTTCGTTGTACGTTTCATGTTTCACTTCCGCTTCCTCTACACCGACCGTTAAAAACCAATGAAGTCCGTCAAACACGATGCGCGGATTGACGTATGTCACATGTGCACCGTGAGGAATACGACCTCTTTCAGCAAGACGGATCCAATTCAATTTTTGCTTGTTTTTTTTCTTAGAAGGCGTCAGTTTCTCTAGTTTCACATGCGTGTCGGTGATTTTGATTTTCGATGTATCTTGATAAAAGCTCGGTCGCGTTCGTTTTTTCGTTTTAAACTTCGGAAACTTCGCCCGTCCTTCAAAAAAGTTTTTGTAAGCTTGATACGCGTCTTTGATCGCTTGTTTTGTGATGTTGTTTGAGAATTGATTGAGCCAACTGTACTCTTTCGTTTGTTTGAGCTGCGTTAATCTTTTTCTTAATTCACCATCACTTAAAAATTTGCCACCTTGTTTATGATTTTCTTGTTGTTGCGCCAATGCAAAATTGTACGCCCATCTGGCAACACCCGCACACTCAAATAATTTTGTTTTTTGTTTGTTATTCGGAAGCAGCATAACCTTATATGTTTTAATCATTTTCAGTTAGCTCCTTAACCATTCTCTTGGCTTTGTTGGCTCTTTTGCCTTGAAGTTTGCAACTAAATACTGTTATTATTTGGACTAAATCTTCTACAAGTTCTTGTTCTTCAGTTTTTTCTGTGTTATCAATTATTTTAATATTAGTACCATATTTTTACAAATATTTTCTGTTAATTCAAATCCAAATCTAACAAGTCTATCCTTTATATAGCACTACTATCTTTTCAACTTCACCATCTGTAATCATATCAACAAGGTTTATTTAAACCATTTTTATTATAATTAATTCCACTTCCAATATCAGTTATTATTTCAAATTTGTATCCTTTTGCTATCATATATTCTTTGACATATTTTATTTGTCTCTCTAAATCATCTTTTTGTTTTTGACTTGAAACTCTACAATATCCAATTACTTTTTTAATTAAAGGCTTTTTGTTTATACCGAGAAAATGATTAAGTTGTTCTTCTGAATAATACCTAAATCCAGACGGAGCAACATAAGCTGGTTTTAATCTATTGCTCTTATCCCAATTTCTCAAGGTTTATTCAGTTCTGCCTATTAGTTTAGCAAACTCGCCTATACTATAATACTTCATCATCACCTCTCTATATACAATAATGCCATACTTTTTTTTACAATTTGTATATAGAGTTTTACAATTTTTTATAAAAACATTTTAACAGCACTTGGCCCCTTTAAAAACGTTTACATTACTTCAATGTTACGAAACGAACAAAGCTACGTCAATGGAAATGCGATGTTTTTTGTCAAGACAGCTATGAATGTTTTTTGACAAAAAGGTGTTTCAGTTGCACAAATGCATGTATTCGATTAAACTTTTGTTCATCATAAAAATGGAAGGAGCTTGCCAAGCATGATTCGACTCATTGTTACTGATTTAGACGGTACGCTGCTCGGTTACGATCGCCGCGTCAAAACGGAAGATCGTGAAGCAGTCGTGCGCGCGATTACAAACGGTATCGACTTTGCTGTCGCTTCTGGACGAATGGACAATGAAATTTTAGAAGTGTTGAAAGAAATCGGTCATGACGCTCATCGCATTAGCCAAAACGGCGCCTTTGTATACACGAACGACCATCGTCTCCTTCATCGTAGCGCGTTTGATCCAGCCGTTGCGCGCGCCATTTATGAACAAGCGCGCACACTTGAAGCGATTGTGCTCGTCTGCGATGAACATACAAGCTTTGTCGAAACAAAAACGGAACAAATGGAGCATATGCGATCGCGACTATTTTTCGATATTGTTGAAAAGAAACAGATGCTCGATGCGATCGGCCATGATCTTTCTCCATCAAAAATTACCGTTATTGCTGAAGAAGACGTCATCAATCGTTTTCAGTCGTTCGTTCATAAACAATGGGATCGATATGTCGATACGTTTATTTCCGAACCTCGTTGTTTAGACATTATGCCAAAACAAATTAGCAAAGGGGAAGCACTTCGCTTGCTTATGAATCATTTACAACTGAAAGGGGAGGAAGTCGCTTGTTTTGGCGATTCATTTAACGACATTCCGATGTTTCGCCTGACCCCACATAGCTTTGTCATGTCACATGCGCACGAGCAAGTGAAAAACGAAGCAAACTACGTCGTTTCTTCCGTCCATGAAGCGATTGAAACGGTGCTAACGATAAACGAAAAGATGCCTCAAACGTAAGAGGCATCTTTTTGCTTGCTGTTCCGTTAAAAAAGACGAACAGCTTTGACCGCACGCGGCGCCCAATAAGGTCTCATATTCGCGAAAGCAACACCTGTGCTTGTGGCAGCGTGCAATAACGTATTGGCGTCAACGACGATCGATACGTGGTTAATGACTCCATCTCCTGTCGTATCAAAAAAGATTAAATCACCTTTGCGCACGCTCGCAAGCGGCACTTCTGTTCCAACCATCGCTTGTTCGCGCGATGTGCGCGGCAATGTAATACCATTTTCTCTATACACGCGCTGGGTAAACGATGAGCAATCAAAAACATCTGTGCGCGTCGTTGGCGCTCCGAATAAGTATTTCGCTCCTATGTATTTTTTCCCTGTTTCAATAATCGCATTCGCTCGCTCTTCCCATGAAAGCGGCACGTTAATCGTTTGGCCAACGCGAATAAAGTTCACGTTTGTAATCGTTGGATTTAGTGCGAGTAAATCGTTTAACGTCACATTAAATTTTCTAGCAATCGTCGACAATGTGTCGCCTGGTTGGACGATATACGATTTACTTGCGCTATTTGTCGGCCCTGTTGATGCCGGTCTCGGCGATATAAGTTGGCTTGTTGTATTCGTTGTATTTGTTGTATTTGTTGTATTTGTTGTATTTGTTGTCGGTACTGTTAACGTTTGGCCAACGTAAATGCGGTTTACGTCTGTAATCGTCGGGTTTAGTTCAAGAAGGCGTGTAATGGCCGTATTATACTGGCGTGCGATCGTCGATAACGTATCGCCTCGCTGAATCGTATATGTTGTTGTTTGTGTCGTTGGCGCTGTTGGTTGTGTCACAGGTGCCGTTGGTTGCACGTTCGCATGGGGTAATTGCAATACTTGTCCAACATAAATGATGTCCGTCTTTAATTGATTTAACGTTTTTAATTCATTAACCGATGTGCGGAACGTTTGAGCAATTTTCCATAACGAATCGCCCGACTTAACTGTATATTGTGCCGCATCAACCGCTTTTTCCCCTAAAAATAACGTCGATAATACTGCTCCAGCTACAATCGTCTTTTTCATCGTGTGAAACCCCTTTTTTCGTTTTCTAAAGCGTTTCCTTGCTCATATCATAACATGAAACTATTAATCTATTAACCGTATATTTTCAAACTATTCTTCCATTAAATTGAAATAAGCATAAATGATCCGCCTTTTTTCGCATACTATAAGTATGAAAATGAAAGGAAGATGTGAGATGCCTTATACATTTGTCGAACATTCCGTTCCTTTGTACTATGAGGTCAATGGAAGCGGAACGCCGCTCGTATTCGTTCATCCTCCCGGCATGGGAAGCGTAACGTTTCATCGTCAACGCGAACTTGCCTCTTTATTTCAAGTCGTGACGTACGATTTAAGAGGAAACGGAAAAAGCGGAAAAGGAAACAAACCGATTACAATGGACGTATTAGCAAGTGATTTACATGAGTTGTTCAACCATCTCGAACTGAAAGAAGCGATCGTCTGTGGTTATTCTAATGGCGGTTCGATCGCCCAACATTTTGCGTTGCAATATCCGCATCAAGTGAAAGCACTTATATTAATCGGTGGGTTTTCGGAAGTATGTACACCGCTATTGTACGGAGAATTTTTAATGGGTATTTATGCGGTAAAATGGCATGGAATTTCCCTTCTTGCAAACGTCCTTGGCAACGCGCACGGTGTAACGAAAGAAGAGCGAAAAATGATCGCCGACTACGTGCGGTTATCGGACCGTAAGCATTTGTACGAGATGTATGTCAAAGGACTTCATTATCGATCAACCAACCGATTACATGAACTTCGTTGCCCGATTTTATTGATATACGGCGCTCGCGATTATTACATGCATGCGTATGAGCGTATATTCAAACAACATGCCCGCGATGTTCGTATCGTGTACGTGGACGGGGCAAGACATCAAATTCCGACGAAACATGATGCAGAGCTCAACACGATCATCCGCTCATATTTTGCATAAGAAAAAGCTGACGGTTATTTTCCGCCAGCTTTTTCTTTTAAATCATCACGAACCGTTCCTTCCCAGCGCGGCACGTTTGTGTAATACGCAGCGCGGCTAATGAGATGGGCCGCAACAGGAGATGTCATAAAAATAAACACGATGCCAAGTAAAAGCCGTGAGTTAAATTCACCGTTTTCAAGCAAAAAGTGAAAAAATGCACCGAGTAAAATGCACATCATGCCAAGCGTCGTGCTTTTGCTGATGGCATGGCTGCGCGTATATACATCCGGCAAACGAATCGCACCAACTGCCGACAAGAGCACGAGCACCGCTCCGAACAAAACAAGTGCTGCGACGAGCACATTACCGATCGCGATCACCACGTTCGATGACAACCCCTTTCTCTAAAAACTTCGCAAACGCGACCGTACCGACAAACGCTAAAATACCGATGAGCAAAATGACGTCTAAAAACGCGCTCGTATTTAACAGTATAGAAACGATCGCAACGATCCCAGCGAGCGTAATGCCCATCACATCTAGAGCAATCACTCGATCAGCAGCGCTTGGACCTTTGACAACGCGGTATAAAAAACCAACCATCGCTATAGAAAGAATAACGAGAGCTACATTCCAAATCATTTGCTCACCTCCATAATCGTTTTCTCAAACGATTGTTTAATGCTTTCAATCGCTTCTTGCACATCTGGACTATTTAAGGCGTGAATATACAACGTGCTTTTATCATCAGATACATCTAAAACGAGCGTACCTGGCGTGAGCGTAATGAGCATCGCTAACACTGTAATTTCCCATTCTTTTTTTAATTGTGTCGGCAAAGCGAAAATGGCCGGTTCAATGTGTAAAGACGGCTTTATAACGATTTTCGCCACCGCAATATTTGATAAAACAAGCTCTTTTAAAAGGATAAAAAGCAATTTTACAACGACAAACATCGGGGCGAGATAAAAACGCGAATGGAAGAATCGACGCAACATAAAAATAATAAGCAACCCGATGACGTACCCAATAATAAACGACGCCCCATTAAATGAAACGGTTAAAAACATCCAGACGAACGCTAAACATACATTTAATAAAATTTGAAATGCCATCGCTTTCTACTCCTTTAACACCGCTTGAATGTACATATTCGGATCCGCTAACACGTTAACCGCGTCGACGACAAACGGACGGATAAATTCAATTCCAACTCCATATGCAATAGATAAAACGAGAAGCAACAATACAGGAATGAATCGTCCATCGAGCGGCTTTCTTTCAAATCCTTTTTCCTCACCCCAAAATCCGTTCATAAATATTTTCATGACCGAATATAACACGAGCAAGCTGGACAATAAGATGACAATTGCCTCGAAAAGCAAACCAGCATGGAAACTTGCTTTCACAATTAATAACTTTCCGATAAATCCGCTAAGCGGCGGAATGCCCGCAAGCGACAATGCAGCGATGAAAAATGACCAACCAAGCAGCGGATAAGACGACATTAACCCCGAAAATGAACGAATGTTATTTGAACTAGTGATGGAAAAAACAATACCGACTAGTAAAAATAATGTTGCTTTCATGACCATATCTTGCAACATGTAAAAAATCGTTCCTTCTAAACTTTCTGGCGTCATCATCGCTACCCCAAAAATCATAACGCCGACTGCAGTGATAATGTTGTAAATGACGATATAGCGCATATCGTTATATGCAACTGCTCCAATGACACCGATGACGATCGTGCCGAGAGCAAGCCAAGCGAGCAACGTATGCGTGTAGCCGACATCACTCGTAAATAAAAGCGTAAACGTGCGCAAAATCGAGTACACACCAACCTTTGTCAACAAACCTCCAAACAAGGCTAATACCGGGGTAGGCGGGGCGTAATAGGCTGCTGGAAGCCAAAAATATAGCGGAAAAATCGCTCCCTTTAAACCAAATACGATAATAAACAATACCGCAATAACCGTTAAAATAGGCGACATTCCTATTTCGCTTATACGCTCCGCTAAATGCGCCATATTTAACGTACCTGTTACTCCATATAAATACGCGACTCCAACGACAAATAGCGCCGAAGAAATAACGTTCACAAGCGTATATTTAATCGTTTCACGCAGCTGTATTTTCGTGCCTCCGAGCACAAACAGCACGTAAGACGACATAAGCATCACTTCAAAAAAGACGAACAAGTTGAACAAATCACCTGTCGTAAACGCCCCATTCACACCGACGATTAAAAATTGAAAAAATGAATAGTAATAAAACGTCTCTCTCTTATGCCCAATCGCATAAAACGAATATAGTAAACAAGCGAGCGCGATGATGCTCGTCGTCAATACGAGCAAAGCGGACAGCGAATCGGACACGAGCGTAATACCAAATGGAGCTGGCCAATTGCCAAGATTCAACGTTTGAATACCGTATATATGCACACGGTACAACAACGCGCCGCTTGCAACAATTAAACTACATGTCGATATGAAAGAAATCATCCGTTGCCAAAGCACGTGCTTCGGAAAGAAAATAAGAGTAATGGCTGTGACAAGCGGAATAACAATCGGCAAAAGCAGGAGGTTATTCATCTCCCTTCATCCCTTCTATATGATCTGTTCCAATTTCTTGGTACGAACGGTACGCCAACACTAAGAAAAACGCTGTTACTCCAAAACTGATGACGATTGCCGTTAAAATGAGTGCTTGCGGCAACGGATCGACGTATCGTGCCGCCTTCTCCCCTAAAAGCGGAGGCGCTCCAACTTTTAAACCCCCCATCGTTAACAATAAAAGATGGGCACCATGACTGAGCAAACCCGTCCCGATAATAATGCGGAGCAAACTTTTGCTGAGCAACAAGTATGTCGCAGCGGTAAATAAACAACCGATGACGACAATCATAATCAGTTCCATTAGTCACTCTCCCCTATCGTTTCGATAATAATCATCGTCACGCCAATAACGACAAAGTAAACTCCTAAATCAAACAGCACAGCTGTATGAAGAGAAGTATAATCAAGCAACGGCAAATGAACGTATTCGTACGCATGCGTTAAAAATGGGCGACCGAGAAACATGCTCATGACTCCTGTTCCAACTGCAAACAATAGTCCGATTGCGACTAGCCATTTATAATTGATCGGAATCATTTTACGAACCGTTTCAATATCGAAAGCAAGAAGTAATAACACGATCGCACCAGCAGTCATCAATCCCCCAATAAATCCACCGCCCGGATAATAGTGCCCAGCAAAAAACAGTCGGACGGAAAATAAAACGATGATTGGTACGACGACAGCTGTGATTGTTCGCAAAATGACATCATTTCGCCTCATTTTTCATCCTCCTTCGCTAGCCGCAATTTCACCATTGCGTAAATACCTAGAGCAGCAATCGCTAACACACATATTTCAAACAACGTATCAAAGCCACGGAAATCAACTAAAATGACGTTAACCATATTTTTCCCAGCCGCTTTTTCATACGTATTGTCCACATAATATTGTGAAATCGAATCAAAATGCTTTCCTGCGTAAGCTAAAAAGGCAATGACGCTGACCGTCACCCCGACCGCAATGGAAATGAGTGCATGCCCTAAATGAAAGCGCACGCTCTCACGCTTTTTGCTAAACTTCGGCAAGTGATAAAAACAAAGTAAAAAGAGCGCAACGGAAATCGTTTCGATCACAAGCTGCGTCAACGCTAAATCAGGCGCGCGAAACAGAACGAAAAACAGCGCGACCCCGTAACCGACTGCCCCTAGTGAAACGATCGCTGTTAAACGCGATTTAGCAACAACTGTTGTCACTGTTGCAACGACCATGGCAACTGCCAATACAATTTCATACACTCGCACAGACGCCAAATGACTTAAATCGATATGCCATTGTTTTTTCAAACCGACCGTAAACAGAAGCAAAGCAACACTCGCCGTAAAAATGTACACTAAATACGTGCGCATCGAGCCGGTCATGATGCGCGACATGAGCGACTGTGATCCCCTTTCCATCCAGACGAACGATTGATCGTAAAAAAAGTTAAGCGACATCCGTTCGGATAAACGATAATATATTTTTTTCCATTTTGGAAACGTACGATATAGCACTAAACCAAACAATAATACGCCGATCGTCATAAACAACTCTGGCGTAAAGCCATGCCAATGAGAAATATACACATCAAGCGCTTCATTTGGTGCAAACAATCCATATAACACCGCATATACGGCCGGAGCTAATACGGAGTCGGACAATACGTTTGGCACAATGCCAATGACTACAACGAGCGACGCTAACACGATCGGTGCAACGAGCATGCCAAGCGGCGCTTCATGCGCTTCTTTTTCTAATAAATGTGGCTTGTACGTTCCAAAAAATGTTCGACTCACTAACAATACGCTGTATAAAAACGTAAAAATGCTCGCTACCCAAGCAACAACGGGTAAAATAACGGCCCATGCTTGTACGTCTTTTGCACGCAACATGGCGGTAAAAAACATTTCTTTACTTAAAAAACCGTTAAATGGTGGCAAGCCTGCCATCGAAAGCGAGCCGATCAATGCGATTGTAAACGTGATCGGCATGATCGTCATTAATCCGCCAAGCCGTCGAATGTCACGCGTCCCCGTTTCATGATCGACGATGCCGACAACCATAAATAAACTCCCTTTAAACGTCGCGTGGTTGAACAGATGGAAAATCGCTGCTAAAACTGCGACCATAAATAAATTTTCTTCCATCCAATCGTAATGAAACGCAAGCCCACCGACGCCTAAAAGCGATGTAATGAGCCCGAGCTGGCTGACAGTTGAGTACGCTAAAATTGCTTTTAAATCGGTTTGTTTCGATGCTAAAAACGATGCCCAAAATAACGTTACAAGCCCGACGAGCGCAACTGTCCAAACCCAGACAGATGAAACCGCAAAAATCGGTGTCAAACGTGCAATTAAATAAATTCCTGCTTTCACCATTGTGGCAGAATGCAAATAGGCGCTGACAGGCGTCGGCGCTTCCATCGCATCAGGCAACCAAATGTAAAACGGAAATTGCGCTGATTTCGTAAAAGCACCAAACAAAATAAGGAAAAGTGCAGGAATAAAGAGGGCATGTTCTGTTAACGAGGCTTGCATGAGCTCACGAACGCTATACGTCCCACCTGCGATGGCAAGGGCAACAAATCCCCCGAGCATAAGCAATCCACCAAACATTGTAATAAACATCGATTTTTGCGCCCCGTAGCGCGAACGATCACGTTTATACCAATAAGCGATGAGCAAAAACGACGAAATGGACGTCAACTCCCAAAAGACGTATAACGCAATGAGGTGATCGGATAACACGACCCCAAGCATCGCGCCCATAAATAAAAGCAAGTAGACGTAAAAGTTGCCAAGCTGTTCTTTTCCTTTTTGTAAGTAGTAAATGGAATATAGTACAACGAGCGAACCGATTCCGGTAATCAATAGGGCAAACAACAAACTTAATCCATCGACATATGCGTCGAACGAAATGTCGAGCGACGGAATCCAAGGCATCGTTGCTCGAACAACTTCATATTTGCGCACTTCGTCCATGTAAGACAAAAAATAAATGAATAGCGCGATAGGGAGTGGAAGAACAAACCATCCGACATGAAGCGAACGAACAAATTTGTATAAAAGCGGAACAAGTATCGCCAACAAAAATGGCGACAACATCGTCATATGTAATGTTGACATAAAAAAATCAACCTCCTTCTGACATAGCAATCCTCTTTTTTGTACGAGTCATATGTATAAAAAGTTTCATTTTTTTTCACAATAAATGATAAAAAAAAGAAAGGAGTAACGCAATGATTCTTTTCCTTATGTTGACCATTATGATCGATAACTATGAAACAGTGGAGAAAAAAATTGAGCCTTCCATTTACACGACGGTAAACGAAAGGCATTATGAGCCGTTTCAACCGAGACAATACATTCGTAAAATCGAAAAGCATGAGGAAAAAACAAAAAAGTAAATTATAATTCACTCGCTAGTCCTTCTAGCTGGTCTGCTGACGCGGAGACGTGCGCGATCGCTTCATGAATGTCTCCCACCGCTTGTACGCACGCTTTCATTTCATCGTCAATGCGAACACTATATTGACAAATTTGTTCGAGCGCAGCAGCAAACTCATCGAAAAACGAATCAATCATTTTTATTCGATTTGCACTGTCGGTCATCGAACGTGACGCTTCATGTAGTGATTGTGCCATCGTAGCGAGATGGTATTGAATGTCACTTAATACGCGCGAAACGTCAGCGACGGATTGTTTCGTTTGCGTCGCAAGTTTGCGCACTTCATCAGCGACGACCGCAAACCCTTTCCCGTGCTCCCCTGCCCGCGCCGCTTCAATGGATGCGTTGAGCGAGAGCATATTCGTTTGATCCGCAATGGATGTGACGAGTGAAGCAATATGTTCGATTTCATGCATCGCTTCCTGAAGCTTGTCCATATTCGCTTCAATTTGTTTCATTTTTTCGTCCATGTGCAACATGTTTTCCACTTGCGTTTGGAGCCGCTGCTTGCCTGTCGTTGACTTTTCCGCGTTCGCAAGCGCTACAGCAGACGCTTCTTGCGCCGCTTTAGAAATGTCGGCTGCTTGCGCGTTCAGCGACGCGACGGAAGCGCTTACTTCTTCAGACACACGACTAAACTGTTGCAGCGACAATTTCACTTGCTCTTTCATTTGCTGCTTTAACGCTTCCATTTGCATCCGAAGCGCTTCACTTTCTCGTTCGTATTGTTCAAGCACGAGCTGTTGTTCAACGTTTAACATTTTTGCGATTGACTTCATAACCGCCCTTACATACGATGGACGTTCAAAATGTTCACCGACCACTTCCCACATTTCCTCAAGCAAATGTTGAAACGAAGCGATATACCATTTCGGCTCTAAGCCGATGCGTACGTGCGCTTGAGCGACGCGCCGCCTTTTTTCAGTAAATGCTTCATCGATCGTTCCGCTAAACATTTCTTTTACGTGCACCGTTAACGTTTGCTTCAATCGATCAATCGAGCTATGTTGTTGAATAATCGAAAGCAAATGGCTTTCTTTTTGAAGCGCGCCGTAAAAGGCGTCAACGATGCGCGCAATGTTTGCTTCGATGTATGGCTGAACATAGCGTAAAATCGCGACATCTTTTGTCGTCATACCAATAAGCGCAAGCTGGCGTTGCACCGTTGTATCATGGAGACGAATCGGTTCTTCTTTCATTTGTAAAATCGCTTCAAGTTGGTCGTTGCGCTGTTGTTTTCGTTTAAACAATGGATAATCCCCCTTAAATGATATAAACACGTTGCATATATGTTTATGTTATCAGACAAAAAATAAAAAGAAAACACCCATTTAGTTGGGTGCTTTCCATTGTTCGCCTAACGTGCGGATCGAGTCGATGACCGCATCTAATTTTCCTTCAATCCGATGCAGTAAATAAAATGTGACCGCAATCGGAAAACCGACATCGGAAAGAAGCGACAAATATGCTTCCATCTTTCTCATCCCTTTCGCTGTCATATACATAATAAGGTGCCCTTTACATGAGGGCACCTAAACGGCTTACGCAAACGTCCATTCTGTTATTGTTGTATCGATGAGGCGCGCTCCTTTTTTCGCAATCAAGTCGCCTCCGCTTGATGAAAAGACGTTTGCTGCAATGATCACGTCCATCACGCTAGCCACTTGTGTTTCTGTCACATCGTCGCGCGGGGCATCAACGCTTAAGCGAACCGTCTTTCCTTCTTCATTCACAAACTGTAATTCAAGCGTTTTCATTCATTATCCCTCCTATTCACCTAATACATGCACATCGTTGCGATACACGTGAACGAGCGGAGCGCTTTGCAAAGAGGCAAGCGCTTGGGCCACAGAGACGAGCGAGCTTTCCGTTGCGTTCGGTTTAATCGTATACGTTTTGTTTTTATATAGCGGTTTGCCCGTTTCTGTCACACCGACTTCAAACGTTAAGCGAAGTTGAGAACGTTGAAGCATGTCTCTCCCCTCCTTTCACTTATTACTATCGCAACGACGAGCGTAAAAGGTTAGGGACTACATCCATTTTTCTGCCCATACTTGCACAGCTTCCATCACAATGCGCAAATCTTTCCCTTTGTCCGTTAATTCATATTCAATGCGCACAGGCTTTTCAGGATATACGTGACGAACGACAATGCGCTCTTCTTCCAACTCTTTTAATCGTTCCGTTAACATTTTTTGACTAATTTCTGGAATACTCTCTGCTAATTCTTTAAAGCGAAGCGGTCCGCGAAATAAAACGTGAATAATAAGTCCGTTCCATCGCTTACCAAGCAACTGAAATGCCGCTTCGATTTTCGGACAGACGTGTGAATGTTCCATCAATCATCACCCTATGCATGAAATTTGACAAACTTATTGTAACTAAATTAACATAAATATTGTTACTGGTAAAAAGTAAGTAAAGATATTCTTGTGTGTATAAAAGGAGGATATATATGCTTTCGGTTATTGAACAACGACAATCCGTTCGTTCGGTTATTGAACAACGACAATCCGTTCGAAAATATGATCCAACTGCAACAATTTCGAAAGAACAATTAACGAAACTGTTGCAGTTAGCAGGCAAGGCGCCTTCTGCTTGGAATTTGCAACATTGGCATTTCGTCGTCTTCTATGGAAAGGAAGCGCAACAAAAGCTCCTTCCGATCGCTTACAATCAACAACAAATCGTTGAGGCGTCTGCGGTCGTTGCGGTACTTGGCGATTTACAGGCGAATAAAAAAACAGATGCGGTGTATGATCCGCTCGTTGCACAAGGAAAAATGACAAAAGAAATCAAAGACACGCTTGCCAAACAAATTGAAAACGCCTATACAAACGCACAATATGCACGCGATGCAGCATTCTCAAACGCATCGTTAGCTGCGATGCAATTGATGCTTGCCGCCAAAGCAGAAGGGTTCGACACATGCGCCATCGGCGGTTTTGACCCACAAGCATTTATGAAAACATTCCATATTCCAGACCGATACGTTCCTGTCATGCTAATTACGATCGGAAAAGCGAGCGCACCTGCCCATCCGTCATCTCGTTTGCCAATCAACGAATTGACGACATGGGTGGAGTAAAAAAGACCCGTTTTAAGACGGGTCTTTACATGTTGGCAACATGATCTGAACCCGCGTCCCTTTGCCGACTTTGCTTTCTATTTGCATCGTGCCTTTATGTTCATGAATGATTTTCATGCTCATCGTCAAACCAAGCCCCATCCCTTTTTCTTTTAACGTATAAAACGGTTCGCCGATATGTTTTAAACGCTCTTGTTCAATACCTTTTCCTGTATCTTCGACGATGACATACACGCAGTCAGCTTCATCTTTGGCGGAGATGGTGAGCGTTCCTCCTCTTGGCATCGCTTCTAATGCATTTTTCACGACGTTCACAAACACTTGGATGAGTTCATTTTTATCTCCGTATACGACGGCAGACGTGCGCGGCTCGTATTTTAGTTGTACGTTTTGTAAAATCGCTTCGTACGTAAACAACCCAACGACATATTCGAGCACATCGTGCAAAGCGAGCGGTTTATACGCTTTCATTTGCGGTTTCGCAAGTACGAGCAACTGGCTGACGATTTGGTTGACACGTTCAATTTCATCTAACATAATTTGCACGAAACGTTCGTCTACTTCTTTCGTCTCTTTCATCATTTGTAAAAAGCCTTTAATGGACGTTAACGGATTGCGAATTTCATGGGCGATGCCCGCTGCCAACTCTCCAATAACCGACAGCTTTTCTTTTTTCAACAACAGCTGCTCAGCAACTTTTTGTTGTGTAATGTCGCGTCCGATGACGACAAGTCCTTTGCGTTTGCCGTTTTCATGAAATAGTGGCACTTTAATAACGTCAAACGTTTTCATTTCACCGTTTGACATCGGAAACGATTCTTCTGCGCGCGTTACTGTTTTTGCTCGCCACGCTTCTTCATCGGAATCAATGCAATAAAGCAACGCTTCGCGAAAATGAGGAGTGTATTCCGCAAGCTCGGCATCGGTTTTTCCTTTGTAATCGACGTGCTCAAGCCCGTACAGTTTTAAACCGAAATCGTTAACCCTTAACCAGCGGCCTTGTCCATCTTTAAATGATACGAAATCAGGCATCGCATGAATGAGCGTTAACAATTCTTTCTCGCTTTCGCTCATTTGCTTTAACTGGCGATGTTTTTTTAAAGCGATATACATAAATACCGCAGATAAAATAACAAAAAGTGCACCTTTGAACGTCTGAACGTACGGTTTCATATGTGGTGGAATCGATAACCGTTCTGCATAAAAGTCTGTCAATACAATCCAAGCGATACTTACAACGACATACAGGAAAACGATATATTTCATCTAGCAACGAAACCTTCCTTACATCTCTCTCATCCATTGCGCGAGCTTCATCGCAAGTGGCAACACGTGTTCTTCGTCTAATACGTTCGCAAGCGATTGTTGCAAGCGTAATTCAATATTTGCTAAATCGTCATAAGTGACATGGATCGACCATTCTAAATAAGGAATGGCGACAACGATATATTGTTCTTTTTTATTTTCGTAAATGTACACGTTTTGTTGCAAAGATGGTGAATCAATCATTGTTTTTCTTATTTTCATGTTGCTCAAGCCTTTCCATTTTTTATTATCATAACACAAAAAATTCCCATTGTTCAAAGCATTTTTTTAGGCAAATGCACCATTTTCCGCTCTTTCTCCCCCTCATTTTCTGTATTTCCCTAAGGGAAACGCTGCGTATGCCTAACATAAACGGGGCATTTTTTTCTATTTTCTCTTTCGCGCAACGCAGGTGTGTTTGATAAGCTACATGTAACCGCGGAATACGTGAAGGCGCGCCTTTGAGAAAGGGATATATATGTCGTTTGAAACGGTTGTTGAACAATATCGTCCACTTATTTTTTACATCATTCGCAAATTACATATTCGTCGTCATGTCGATGAATATGTGCAAATCGGTTTGATCGCGCTTTGGGAAGCATATGAACGATACGACGAAACGAAAGGTTCATTTTGTACGTTTGCGTTTAAAATGATTCGTTGGCGCATCGTATCACAGCTACGGAAAGAAACGAAACACGAATACGTTCCGTTGCTAGATGACTATGTGCTAAAAGAAAATGTCGATTTTTTGTCGGACATGTTCATTCAAGATGCGTTGTCTTATTTATCGCCACGCGAGCAAATTTGGCTCGTTCGCCATGTAATTGAAGGGAAAACATTCAAACAAATTGCCGCTGAAGAAGGCGTCACCGTCAATGCCGTCAAACAATGGCGCATGTCTGCTGTAAAAAAGTTAAAGCCATACGTCAACTGCGCGGCTGATCCATGTAGTAATACACGACATCGCCACCGCGCTGTGCTACGCCGCGAAAATGTTTAAAATCTTCTTGTTGGACGAGCACATGACGAAACGTTAAAAAATGTTCTTTTTTTACAAGCGCATGCGGAATATTTCGTGTGCGCAATTGTTCAATCAGTTGCTTTGCTTCTTGTTCAGTCACGTTCATCCCTCCTTTCTTTGTTTTAACGCGCTTCACTATACATGTCAATACGATGTGCGAATGCCTAATTTTGTCATACTGACACACGTCTATAAAAAATGCACATACAATGTTGGTGGATTCTAAATGAAAGAAAGGAAGATGGACAATGAATGAAATGAATGAATGGAATATGTATGACCCGTTTCGCGCTGATCAACAAATGCCACAACAAACACAACAAATGCCACAAATGATGCCGGGCGATTGCGGTTGTGGTATGCCGATGGGACCGATGTGGCCAATGGGGCAAATGATGCCACAACAAATGCAACCGATGCCGATGCCGCAAATGATGCCACAACAAATGCAACCGATGCCAATGCCGCAAATGATGCCACAACAAATGCAACCGATGCCAATGCCGCAAATGATGCCAGACGGTTGCGGTGCACCGATGTGGCCACCAATGCCAATGCCGTATGGGCCACAGCGTTAAAAATAGTTGAAAATGCCCTTTACGAACGAGGAAAAATCATGCAAAATAGAAAAAAGGTTTAAAAATTCAAAAGTAAAGGGGATTTTCAATGAAAAAAGCGCAAATTGGCGACGTCATTGAATTTAAAAATGGGTTGCGGGGGATCGTTGAAAAAGTAAACGAAAATTCCGTCATTGTCGATTTAACGTACATGGAAAACTATAAAGAACTCGACTTGCAAGAACGGACGGTCGTCAACCATAAAAATTACAAAATTGTTGAGTAATGAAAAGAGGGCTGCTTATTGTTGATGAGACAGCCCTCTTTGTTGTTCACATTGCCCTTTCATCTCGCTACATTCGTAAATATATACACCTTGCTTTTCCGAAAGCGCGGCACGATACATCGCTTCCGCCACTTGCTTAGCTGCAATCGGTTTATATTTTTCCCATTTGCCAACGAATGCAAATGAAAAACCGGAACATAGCCATTCCGCTGTTTTTTCGCCGAGGCGAAATTCTTGTCGCTCTCCTGTTAATAACGATGGGCGGAAAATGTGAAGCGAGCGAATCGTCAGTCGCTGCAACGCCTCTTCCGTTTCTCCTTTGACGCGGTTGTAAAAAAACATCGAATGCGGGTGCGCGCCGATCGCAGAAACGAATAAAAACGTTTTAACATGGCATTTTTCTGCTAGTTTTGCGGCACGTAACGTATATTCGTAATCGACTTTAATGAATTGCTGTTTTGTTTTTGCTTTTTTCATCGTCGTACCTAAACAGCTAAATACGTCGTCCACATGAAAATATTCTTCATATTGTTCAATTCGGTCAAAATCGACGATGACTTGTTGTAATTTTTCGTGTTTGCATGCCATCGGCTTTCGAACAAGCACCGTCACTCGTTCATAATGCTCTGAACGAAGCAATCGTTGGAGAAGTTCTCCTCCGACTAATCCGCTTGCCCCGATCACAAGAGCAGTTCTCTGTCTCAAATGAAGACCCCCCAAACGAAAAAAAGGTTCGTAACAATTTGTCATTATATACCCGTTTACGAAAAAAAACTAGCTATCTTTTGTGATTTTTTTAAGGCTGGCTTATAAGCCAGCCCCATTAACGATTATCGACTTTTTCTGGATATAAATCGTGGTTTAATAGGCGATATTCCGCCATTTGTTCATATTTCGTTCCCGGGCGTCCCCAGTTGCAATATGGGTCGATCGAAATGCCGCCGCGCGGTGTAAATTTGCCCCATACTTCAATGTAGCGCGGCTCCATGACGCGAATTAAATCGTTCATAATAATATTGACACAATCTTCATGGAAATCACCATGATTGCGGAAGCTAAATAAATATAACTTCAACGACTTACTTTCGACACATTTTTTATCAGGAATGTAACTAATGTAAATAGTGGCAAAATCTGGTTGATTTGTTTTAGGACATAAACTCGTGAACTCCGGACAGTTAAATTTAACAAAATAATCGCGATCTGGATGTTTGTTGTCGAACACTTCTAAAATGTCAGGACTATATTCGAATACATATTTCGTTCCTTGGTTGCCAAGGAGTGTGACGCCTTGTAATTCCTCTTCTTTTCTCATGATTCCTTCCTCCTTTATTTATACGCCGCGGCGATTGCCCCATAATAACGTGTGTAGTTGCGGCAAGACGCGGACGTTGTTCATCTCTTTAGACTGTACTACTTTGTCAACGAGCCATTCAAGTTTTTGCAATAATTGAAGGCGAAGCGTAACGTCATCCGCTTCGTGTATGTGATCGTTTCCGACTTGTACGTAAAACGGGACGGTTGGATAGCGTTGATGCACATGTTTGGCGTATGCAAAATCTTCATCGTCAAACACGACAACTTTTAAGCTCACATGCCCGCGATGCGCTGTGAGTCGTTCCATTATCGTATCAAGCATTGTAAAATTTGTTTTCATATTTGAACTTGGCGGCTTTGGTGAAATCGTTAAATCGTCAATGTCATAAAACCAATCTTGCCATACGCTCCCTTGCGTTTCTAAGCCGATGCGCATGTTATGTTCTTTTAATAATGAAATAAGAGCACGAAGTCCTTTTAATAACGCTGGGTTGCCTCCAGAAATCGTCACGTGGTTAAAACGGTCACCACCAAGTTGTTTCAGCTGTTGCCAAATGTCTTCAGCCGTCATTTGCTTTACTTCGTCTTTTGCAGAACCGTCCCACGTAAACGATGAATCGCACCAGCGACAACGATAATCGCATCCGGCGGTGCGCACGAACATCGTTTTTTGTCCGATGACCATCCCTTCCCCTTGAATCGTTGGTCCGAACATTTCAATGACGGGAATGCGCTCCATTATTGTTTCCCTGCTTTCGGACGATATACGACATAGCTTGTCGGGGACTCCCGCACAAACACTTGAACGCATGTCGGTTTGTTTGGCAACGTGTCTAAATGTTGTTGCACGATTTCAGCAATTTTGCGCGCTACGACTTCTGTCGTCGGAAAATGTTCCGCCTGCGTGTTGCTAAATACATCGGTATGATCGTTCATTAACGTATGGTCAAAACGATTGTGGATAAGTTTTTTTAACTGTTGAAAGTTAATTAAAAAACCGGAATCATCCAGCTCGTCACCGGCAACGGTAATGTTGATAAAATACGTATGTCCGTGCAAGTTCGCACATTGCCCGGCCGCTTCATGTGGAATAAAGTGCGCCGCCGCGATTTGCATATCTTTATTTAGCTCATAGCGAAACGGATGAATGACTTGCGGATAAATTTGTTGGATCATCGCACATTTGCTCCTTTCTTTTCATTCATATATTGGTCAAGACCGCGTTTGCGCAACACGCACGCTGGACATTCGCCGCACCCGTCAGCGATGATGCCGTTATAGCACGTGAGCGTCTTATTGCGCACGAACTCAAGCGCACCTAACTCATCTGCAAGCTTCCACGTTTCCGCTTTATTGAGCCACATAAGCGGCGTATGAATGACAAATTGGTAATCCATCGCTAAATTTAGCGTCACGTTTAACGATTTAATAAATACGTCGCGACAGTCCGGATAGCCGCTAAAATCCGTTTCGCACACCCCTGTCACGAGATGGCGTGCTCCTTTTTGTTTTGCCAGCACCGCCGCAAATGATAAAAACAATAAATTGCGTCCATCGACAAACGTGGACGGCAATTGTCCTTCTTTTTGCTCGATTGCTATATCGCTTCTTGTAAGCGCATTTGGTGCGAGCTGATTTAATAGCGACATATCAAGCACCGTATGGGGTACGTTCAGCTCTTTAGCAATCGAAGCGGCAACGTCAATTTCAAGTCGATGTCGTTGGTTATAGTCAAACGTCACCGCTTCCACTTCAGCAAAATGTTTTTTCGCCCAAAATAAACACGTTGTGCTATCTTGGCCACCGCTGAAAACAACAACTGCTTTTTCCTTTTTCATCTTTCGCTCTCCTTTCTAACATCGTAAGAAGAAAGAGCGTTCTAAAACAAAAACGCTATACCCCCTAAGGACATAGCGATCCCTAGTTTTTTTATAGAGGGTGTTCTAGAACCTCTCCTACGCCAGCAGCGTAGAATTCTTCTTCAATTGTACGCCTAACAATATACCATAAAACATATATTCATTCTATAAAAAAATTATGCTTTATTTGTGAACGGTTTTCAGGATATAATAACAACAAGAAAGGCGCAAAGCGCCCCAATTTCGCCTAAAGGCAGCCCGCTTCCTGCGGGCAACGGCGAAATGTCGCCATCCTTGGCTCCGCGAAGAGCGCACAAGCCCCATCGGGGAGGCTTAGCCGCCGAAAGAAGGGGCGGAGCGACTCGAGCCGATGGCGCTTGGAGCTAGACAGCTCCCTAAATCTGAAATTTTATACTTTCTTATCTTTCAAAAAAGTTAGGTGATTCAACATGACAAAACGTTCTACTTTTGACGCTGCACTTCAACAGCTGCGCGAAAAATTAATGACAATGGTATCTGCCTCTCAACAGGCGCTCCATGAATCAATTGAAGCGTTAAAAACGCAAAATATCGCAAAAGCGGATGAAATTATTGAAAACGATAAAAAAATTAACGAGCTTGAACGAGAAATTAACGAACTGGCGATTATGACGATTTTAAAACAACAACCAGTCGCATCTGACTTACGGCGGTTAATTGTCGCCCTCAAAATTTCATCGGATGTCGAACGTATTGGTGACATTGCGGTTAATATCGCCAAATCGGTGAAATTTATCGGCACAGAGCCACACGTGAAACCGATCGTTCACATTCCTGAAATGGCAGCAATCGTCAATGAAATGTTAGATCATGCGCTTCATGCGTTCCATAACGATGATATTGAAGAAGCGAAACGCATTGCGCTTGAAGATGATCGCGTAGATGAGTTGCAAGGAAAAATTATTCAAGAATTAATCAACTTAATGAGCGAAAAACCTGAGTTTACAAACCAAATTACGCAATTGTCGTTTGTGACGCGCAATTTAGAGCGCGCTGGCGACCATGTAACAAACATCGCTGAAAATATTTTATATAGCGTCAAGGGAATTCGTATTGATTTGAATTATTAAACATTTAGGTGCCTCATATTAGTTTGAGGCATCTTTTTTTATCGCTTTCTTTTTTATGCGATGATATAATGTTGTCGGGGGAGGTGAGTAAACATGGGTGATATGCTCAAACGTATTTTCGATGAGCTCGCATCGTTGCGCGAACACATGGCTACAAAAGACGATATCGCCAGCATCGAACAACGCATGGCTACAAAAGACGATATCGCTGCCATGGACAAGCGTATCGAACACATGGCTACAAAAGACGATATCGCCAGCATCGAACAACGTATGGCTACAAAAGATGATATCGCCGCCATGGACAAGCGTATCGAACACATCGAACAAACGATGGCCACAAAAGACGATATCACTAGCATCGAACAACGCATGGCTACAAAAGATGATATCGCCGCCATGGACAAGCGTATCGAACACATCGAACAAACGATGGCCACAAAAGACGATATCGCCAGCATCGAACAACGTATGGCTACAAAAGACGATATCGCCAGCATCGAACAACGTATGGCCACGAAAGATGACATCGCAGATCTTCCTCTCATTAAACAAGCTGTATTTGAAATACTAGAAGCAGTCAATGAAATCCCAACGATCAAGCAAAACCTCGCTGACATGTCCGAGAAACTTGAAGATGTCATCGCAACCCAAGCACGACACGAGCTCGCGATTCAGTCGCTTGCTGTTCGATCACTTGTACATGAAAACGAAATTCGTGCACTAAAAGCAAAATAACGATGCAAAAGGCTGTCACAAACTTCCTTGGGACAGCCTTTTCCATTTATTTTTCCTCTTTTGCTAGTTGTTCAAACGACTTCACTTTCCCGTTCGGTTCATTTTGCGCTTGCTTACGAACGGTCCATTGTCGCTCTTTTTGTCGTTTCGATTGAGTCATTGTGCCACCTCCCCTTTTTATCATTTGTTCCTTTTTCTTTTTTATGACTTTTTTATTGTTTGAAAATTGTGTATATTTTAGATGAGGAGAAAAGGGGGAGAGGAAATTGCTACAATCAAAACAAGCAAAAAAAGCGTTACAAAAAGTGCAACGGGTCGCGAAAGAAGTCAAACGAGCGACTCGATTCGATCAACCGCTCGCTCAACAGCTCGATTCGTTGCGCGCTATATTAGACCGTCATCTCGATCGCGATGAATATTTCGTCATCGTCGATGAAGACGGGCGCAGCCTCGTGCATACAAATCGATTACGCGAAGGCATGGTGTTTGATGACGAAGTAGGAAAAAAATCTGCAACGACCACTACTCCACTGTTGCAACTGTATAAACGAAATACAGGCGAAGTGCTCATCGACGCTGCTTGTCCGCTGTTCGAACAAAATGGAAAGCGCTTTAATTTACGAATGGGCCGTTTAATTCATCAGCCGTATATGGAAATGTGGCTTGGCGCCATCGTTTTATTGCCAGTCGCCGCTCTTTTTATCGTTGCCCTTCTCATGCGAATGCCACTAAAACAAACGTTTATGCTTGTTGTCGGGACAGGCATCGTTGGGTTTGTCGTTTCTTTTTCGTTTTATCGCATCATCATGAATCGACTGCGCGCTTGGTATCACGTCACGCGCGCTGTATCATCGGGACAGTTGCAGGAAGAAGTGAAAACGGTCGGCAAGCGCAATGCGTTTCATCAAATCGGCTATGAAATTAATAAAGTCATTCTCGGCTTGCGCATGATTTTACAACAAATCGCCAAAGCTACCCACTCCGTCGAACAAGTGAGCCACGAACAAAAAGAAGAAGCGAAGCGCATTGCGGAAGCGTTCGATGAAGTATCCGCGACGATGGAAACGTTTCGTGAAGGGGCACAAAAACAAACCGCATTTGTCGACGAAGCGAAACAGCGCATTCAAACGATGCTTCAATATATGCATACCGTCCAAACAGACATCGAACAAGTCGTGAAAAGCGCACAATCGACATTTGACGCCGCACAAACAGGATATCACGATATGCAAACGATCGAAAAACAAATGAAAGAAACGAAACAACAAATGAACGACACCGCCCAAGGCATTCAATCGGTCGCAAAAGAAGCGGACGCGTTAATCCAAAAAGTATCCGCCATTACCGCCATTGCGGAACAAACGAACATGTTGGCATTAAACGCTTCCATTGAAGCTGCCCGCGCAGGAGAGTCCGGAAAAGGATTTGCGGTTGTCGCGTCGGAAGTACGTAAACTGGCAGAACATACGAACACTTTTGCGGCAGAAATTTTATCATCGCTTGCGAACACCCATCGCCAACTATCAACGGTCGCAAACGCAGTAATTAACCAAGCGAATACAATAGACGAAACGACCGGCTCGTTAACAAAAATGACCGAAAGTCTCGCCCATTTCCAAACGATGTCACATGAACTAAACGCTTTAATTCAACGGAATCGAACGCTGATGCAACAAACGACAAAAGAAGGCAACGAGCTACATGAAGCAATCACAGACATTTACACGATCGCCAACGACTTTACAAAAGTCGTTCACGAAACAGCAAGCGGTCTTGAACAACAAGCGATGAGCGTCCATCAACTTGCGAAAGAAGCAGCCGTGTTGGCAGAAAACGTCAATCAGCTGAAACAAATTTTACATCGGTTTGGCGTGGAATAAAGAGAAAAGGCGAGCCTAATGTGCATTGGCTCGCTCTTTTTTTGTATGATACATATATGCCAAAATGCCGATCATTAAAATAAAAAGAAGTAAAAACGTATTCCCTGCTTCTAAACTAGCTGCAACGCTACACCCGAAACAAAAGAGAAGCGGCGTTTTCAGCCACTCTTCACCGCTAAATAACCACCATTCCAACAAACCGGTCGTAAACGCCAATACGTACATCGTTCCGTCATGAAACAAAACATAACCGCCAAATGCAAGCGCGCCCATCCATAATGCGATCGCTGCTGGCAAGAAAAGAAACGCTTCGTGTTCACGTACACCGCGCTTCAACACATATATATGAACGATAAGTCCAAAAGAAAAAACAATAAGAGGCCATACACGTGCATCGTACCATTGAATGATGTGAAATGTCTCAAGTGTAAATACAATAAGCAAAGCTACAATAGCGATAACCGTTTGCCGCATGAACCCACCTCCTTACATTCAATGTACTACATTTCGTTTTTTCTAGCTAGGCATTTTTCGATAGAAAAGTAAGAAAATAAAGATGATACTAACATACCCAAACAAAGGGTACAATACGGTTAAAAGCGCATGATACCCGACTAAACTAAACGCATACATCATAAGTAAAAGCACGATGAGAACAAAGATCGGCGTTTGAGAAAAAAGCGCCAATTTCCGATGTAATCCGAATACGCCCGCGATAAACGAAGTGAAAATTTCACCATAAATAATGACGACATATAGCCCGTAAAACGATGTGAGCGAACGTTTCACGACTTCCGCCATCGGAATGCTGTAAGATGGCAAATTAGGAAGTAAAGAAAGCGCGAAATGACTGCTAAATAAAATAAACATAAGCAATATGCCGCCAAGCCATCCCCCAAGGCGAATCGCCCGTTCATCTTTTACTTCGGTTGCAAGCGGAACGAGCACAACTTGTGCCATCGCTAAATTAAACGCCACATACGCAAACGGGGAAAAAAACGCGGCAAGCGGTGGCTTCGTCCAGACGATGTCGCTTTCATTTATGAGCGCAATCGACAAACTAAAAATAATCATAAGCGGCACAACGACCATATTGACGCTTAAAATACCATTTAAACCGAACAACATCGTCACAAACGCAAGCAACATCGTAAACAAAAGCCCGACATGCGCTGGCATATGAAGCTGTTCTTCAAACACCGCCCCTGCTCCCGACAACATAACAGACGTCACGCTAAATAGCACAACAAACATAAACAAATTGACAACTGCGCTCATTTTTCCGAACAAATAGGCGTTGAATTGCTCATATGACCGCGCTTGAAGCCGATTTGCCATCACCATTAAACGCGTCCCGAAAAAAATAAATAGACCTCCGCTTCCTGCAATCATGACCGTCCCAATTGCTCCGTATTGCGTAAAAAACTGTACAATTTCTTTTCCTGTCGCAAATCCAGCCCCGACTACCGTTCCGACATATACAAACGCAATTTGAATCGCCCGCATCCACATACGCTCTCCCCCACTCGTCCATTTTTTCTATATATATATATGAAAAAAAACGGCGAATATTTTCCGCCGTTTTTCTTATTCCACTACTACATCAACTTTTGGCATATTGTGCATATTTTTCGCTGTCACATGTGCGACGACGGCATACGTCCCTTTCGTTTCGAACGTATAGCGCGCGACATATTTCCCATCACCGACATGTTTTCCTTCTAACATTTGCCGATTTTCTTCTCCATGCTTCCACACTTCAAACTTCACTTCCGATGCATCGGTCACTTTTTCGTCACCGTATGTCACAAAACATGCAAGCTCGACTTCTTCATTCACCGGAAGCTTTTCTTCTACCGCCATTTTGACGTCCAAATACGCCAGCTCTTCTTCTTCTGCTTTGTTTGCACAACCTGCCACAACAAGCAAAGCGAAGACAAACAACAACAACCACTTTTTCATTTTAATCCCCTTCCATGTTACAATAATTTCACAAAATCATCACAATCATTTGCTACAATGATGATACATATACACGATGGAGGATGCGTACGATGCAAGTTCGTTTCTTTTTTTGCTTATCATCGTCGTTTTATTGGCAAGCTGCACACCAGAGACGTACACCCCAATTCCCCGAAACAAATCGGTCGTTGGGGTCGTCAATATAAAGGAGCAAAGCTTATCCTTCGTTGATTATAACACAAAAAAAACGATGGCAACATGGAAGATGAAAAATCCGGTAACGAAAGCCATCCTCCTTCCTGATGGCGATACGGTCATGTTGTTTGGACAAGACATGGATGAAATGATGATGTACACGCTATCGACAGGGAAAGAGAAAAAACGTTGGCGCGTAAACAAAGGGGTTACCGATGTGCTCGTCACAAAACACGAATTGCTCGTTGTGAACGAAAAAGACGGAACGGTATCGGTCATGACGTTCGACGGAAAAGTAAAAGAGACGATCGCTACTCCCCCCTCCCCTTTTTCCATCGTCGCCGACAACAAACATCGGCAATGGATTGTCATTCATTTTAAACATGGCGCTATTTCATTTATTGACCAGCAAACAAAACGAGTGAAACGAACGGTCGATACGCTCGATTTTGCGGTCAGCGGCTTAGTTGTTGCTGAAACGGATGAACTATGGGTCGGTGGACATGGGAGCGGAGCGTATATTCAGCAAGAAGCGTATGTTCATTCGCTTGTCGACGGACGGTTGCTTGCGCGTGTGAAGGCAGAAACGATGCCGATTCAATTTTCGCAAACGAACGAAGCGGTATATGTACTTTGTCACGGTTCAAAATCGTCAAACTGCACGGCGGCTCGATTCGTTTTGAAAGCGAACGAGGGAAAGGAACGACAGTATACGTGCAATTGCCGCTATACGATGCGATATAGTACAACAGACTTATCCCATGATTAGGAGGACACGGCGCGATGAAATTACATGCTATTCCTAAAAATAATGGAAAATGAACTCCCTAACCTCAATAAAAAATTAGCACAATGGGCTTATGCAGGAATTGGCGGATATGGAAATCAAAAGATTCATTGGGCAAATTATATCATTGTTTTCAAAAATGATACCAAGACACTTGAAATGGAAAAAATAGATGTTTATATTACAAATATATTACAAAATGTAAAAGGACAAATGGGCACTTCTTTTCAATGGACCTATCCATCTAAGAAAAAAGGAAAATCCATACAGCTAAAAGGAAAGATTACTTAATTTTTCGATGAATAAATATATTACGTGTGTGCACATCGTTAAGAAGAAACAAGGTGCCCCACTTGCTTTTGGGACACCTTTTTTCTGTTTTATTTGCCTTTTTCAGCATGAACGACGATGCGATCGTCTTTTACATCGATGTGGATCGTGCGCACATCATGCTCATCAAGCAGCACGTCGGCAATTTGATCTTCGACATGTTCTTGCATGACGCGGCGGAGCGGACGAGCACCGAACGTTGGATGATAGCCGAGTTCAGCTAATTTTTCTTTCGCTTTGTCGCTAATCGTCATCGTGATATGTTGTTCATCAAGCGTGCGTTGCAATTCCGCAAGCATAAGGTCAACGATTTGCAACATATGCGTTTTTTCAAGCGGTTTAAATTCGACAATGGCGTCGAGACGGTTTAAAAATTCTGGTTTAAAGTATAGGCTGAGGCGTTGAAGCAAGTCACCTTCTCCGATCGTACCGGCGTTTGATGTCATAATGATGACCGTATCTTTAAAGCTGACGGTACGGCCTTGGCTATCTGTTAAACGACCGTCTTCTAAAATTTGCAAGAACATATGTTGTACATCTGGGTGCGCTTTTTCCATTTCGTCAAGCAAGATGATGCTGTAAGGATTGCGGCGCACTTTTTCCGTTAATTGACCGGCTTCTTCGTGACCAATGTAGCCAGGAGGTGCACCGATGAGTTTCGATACAGCATGTTTTTCCATATATTCACTCATATCTAAGCGAATCATCGCATCTGTTGAGCCAAACAATTGTTCAGCAAGCGTCTTCGATAATTCTGTTTTACCGACGCCAGTCGGACCGACGAATAAGAACGAACCGATCGGACGGTTTTTCGCTTTCAAGCCAGCGCGGCTTCTACGAATGGCTTTCGCGATTTTTCTCACCGCTTCTTCTTGCCCGATCACTTTTTTCGCTAAGTTTTCTTCTAAATGTTTCATTTTCGTTTGTTCCTCAGCTTGTAATTTGCCGACTGGAATGCCTGTTTTTTCTTCAATGATTTGTTGAATATGGGCGACATCGACGATCGGTTGTTCAGCTTGTCCGTTTTGTTGCAATTGTTTTTCAAGCTGTAATTCTTCGGTGCGTAATTTTGCTGCAAGTTCGTAGTTTTCTTCTTGGGCGGCTTTTTCTTTTTCTTTTTTGATTTGCTCGAGACGTTGTTCGATCGCTTCTTTATTTGTCGGTGTCGCTTTTAAGCTTACTTTTGAGCCCGCTTCGTCTAACAAGTCAATCGCTTTGTCAGGGAGGAAGCGATCTTGAATGTAGCGATGTGACAATGTGACGCAGGCGTGAATCGCTTCATCCGTATATTTCACTTGATGGAATTGTTCGTATTTTGGCTGAATGCCTTTTAACATGTTAATCGCCTGTTCGATCGTCGGTTCATGAACGATGACGGGTTGGAAACGGCGTTCAAGCGCAGCGTCTTTTTCGATTTGACGATATTCTTTTAACGTTGTTGCGCCGATGATTTGTAATTCGCCGCGAGCAAGCGTCGGTTTTAAAATGTTGCTTGCATCCATCGAGCCTTCTGCCGAACCCGCTCCGACGAGTAAATGAATTTCGTCGATGAATAAGATGACGTTTTTCCGTTGTTGCAATTCGGCAATTAATTGTTTCATCCGCTCTTCAAATTGACCGCGAATGCCTGTATTGGCAACGAGCGATGCAACGTCAAGCACGTACACTTCTTTATTTAACAATTTCGTCGGAACAGACCCTTCGGCAATTTTAAGCGCTAATCCTTCTACGATCGCCGTTTTACCGACACCTGGTTCACCGATTAATACCGGGTTGTTTTTGTTGCGGCGATTTAAAATTTCGATGACGCGTTCAATTTCTTTTTCGCGTCCGATAACCGGATCGATAAGTCCTGCTTTCGCAAGTTGTGTTAAGTTGCGACCGAATTGATCAAGCAATCCGTTTCGCTTCGGTTGTTCTTGGTGTATTTGTTGCTCGATATGGGAATGTTCTGTAAGCGGTGCGAAAAAGTCGGAGAACCATTGGTCGAGACGATCGAAGTGGAATCCTGCTGGCACTTTTAATTGTTGTTTTTGCTTTGCATAGCACGCATCGCAAAGGTGTAATTGTTGTTTTTCATTGTTTACTTGTACGTGTAAAAAGACGTTTGCTTTATTTTGTTTACATGCTTGGCACATCATAGGCACCAACCTCCTTTTGACTTTGACTATATTTGACCTTTATGTCTTTATTATAATTTGACCTTCTTTGACTTTCAAGACCTTTTTTAAAAAAAAATAAAAAAACATGATAGAAAAATGCCCTATCATGTTTTCGTCAACCCATTCATCAAAAACTGAATCGTCCGCTCGATCTCTTGTTCATCATCCCACGGATAATCCGGCATGACGATAAAGCGCGTTAATAAAAAACCGGCAATTGTCGTGATCGTTAGCCGAATAATTGTTTCCGGCGGAAGTGGATATTAGGTTATCAATTTTATTAAA
>NZ_MQAD01000003.1:0-58227 GCF_001996285.1 Anoxybacillus kestanbolensis
ACGTGACTTCGGAGCGCCAAAGAAACGAGAGTAGCTTCGGCAAAATCGGGCGCGATGAACAAGGAAGGAAACAGTCTTGTAAGTTTTCTGTAACGGAGATAACGATGGATAGTAACCAAGTAGTCATCGGAGTAGATATTGGTACAACAAGCACAAAAGCTGTCATTTTTGAAGAAGATGGGCGTATTCGAGCGATGCATGCGGTTGAATATCCGATGCTTCATCCCCAACCGGGATGGGCGGAACAAGACCCTCACGTCCTTTTTTCAGCGGTGATGCAAAGTATACAAGGGGCGATATACAAAGGGGGCGTTTCATCGGAACAAGTGAAGGCGGTCGGGCTGAGTGTAGCGATGCATTCGCTCATGCTAGTCGACGATCATCATCGCCCATTGACGAATTGTATCATTTGGACGGACAATCGCAGCAACAAGCAAGCTGAACAGTTGCGAGCAAGTGAAAAAGGGATGGACATATATAAAAAAACAGGAACACCTATTCATCCGATGTCGCCGCTTGCTAAGTTAATGTGGTTTAAAGAGCATATGCCACACGTATTCGAACGCACACATAAGTTTATTTCTATTAAAGAATATGTGTTATATCAATGGTTTCAACAATATGTTGTCGATTATTCAATTGCCTCAGCTACCGGCTTATTTTCTTTACAGACGTTTGATTGGGATGAAGAAATTTTGCAATTCCTTCATATCGATCGTCAGCAACTATCGCAACTTGTCCCAACGACATATACACTACAGGGGATGGACAAAAAATGGGCGGAACAGCTTGGAATTTCCCGAAATACGCCTGTTGTCATCGGCGCAAGTGATGGTGTGCTCGCAAACGTCGGGGTCGGCGCAGTACTTCCTCATGAGGCGGCAATTACGATTGGAACAAGCGGTGCGGTACGAACGATTTCATCCGTTCCAAAAACGGACGAAAGAGGGAGGACGTTTTGTTATGTGTTGACGGAAAATGAATGGGTCGTTGGCGGGCCGACAAATAATGGCGGCATTTTACTTCGATGGTTGCGCGATGAATTTGGGGCGCAAGAAAAAGAAGTCGCAAAACGGCTCGGGATCGATCCGTACGATTTATTGACGCAATATGCGGCACGTGTACCCGCAGGGGCAGAAGGGTTGTTATTTTTACCGTTTTTATCAGGGGAGCGAGCGCCCTATTGGGATGCACATGCACGTGGGACATTTTTCGGCATTAGTTTGCAACATAAGCGTGAGCATTTTATTCGTGCTGTCATGGAAGGGGTTTGTATGAGCGTCTTTTCCGTTGCCCTTGCGGTTCGGGATGTCATCGGACCGTTATCAGAAATTCGGGTGTCGGGCGGATTTGCGAAATCGCCATTTTGGCGCCAAATGTTGTGCGATATGATGGGGAAAGAGTTGCTCGTCCCAGAGACGCATGAAGCCTCTGCGCTAGGGGCAGCAGCACTAGCGCTTTATGCGCAAGGTGATATTTCATCGCTTCAAGAAGTAAAATCGTGGTTGCGTATTTCATCGCGCCATGAGCCGAATGAACAACATACAGCGACATATGCGGAACTATTTGATTTGTATACAAGATTATATATGAAGTTAAAAGATGAGTTTCCAATCATCTCTTCGTTTCAAAGGAAATATGTGTAACTAAGGGGGTGATTTACTTCACAACTAAATCGGTTTAGTAATTGTAAGCGTTTACTGAACAATAAAAAAACAAAGGGGAGCGGAGAATATGGCATCGTCTTCGTTAATTTTAATTGTTATCGCTGGAATTAGTTTGTTATTATTTCTAATTATTCGCTCGAAGTTGCATGCGTTTGTTGCGCTATTGCTCGTTAGCTTACTCGTTGGCATTGCGGCAGGGATGCCATTAAAAAATGTGATCGAGTCCATTCAAAACGGAATGGGGGGAACGCTTGGATTTGTTGCGGTCGTCGTCGGATTAGGTGCGATGTTCGGTCAAATGCTTGAGGCGTCTGGGGGAGCAGAGCGTTTAGCACAAACGTTAATGAAAAAGTTTGGCGAAAGTAAAGCGCAGTGGGCGCTTGGAATTACGGGATTTTTCGTTGCGATCCCTGTATTTTTCGACGTTGGATTTATTATTCTTGTGCCGATCGTTTACGGGTTGGCGAAAAAGACAGGTCGTTCGCTTTTGTATTATGGCATTCCTTTGCTCGCCGGTTTGGCGGTGACGCATAGTTTTATCCCTCCAACGCCTGGGCCGATTGCGGTGGCGAATTTAATCGGGGCTGATTTAGGTTGGGTCATTTTATTTGGATTTATTGCAGGTATTCCTGCGATGATTGTAGCAGGACCGCTATTTGGAAAATATATTTCACAAAAAATTCATGCTTCCATCCCGCCATACATGGAATGGAAAGAATATGAGGATGAAAAAGATTTGCCAAGCTTCAGTTTAATTGCGACGATCATTCTTATTCCGTTGTTGCTCATTTTAATGAACACGGTTTCAGGTGTTGTGTTGCCAGAAAAAAGTACGCTTCGATCGTTTTTCACGTTTTTAGGACATCCGTTTGTTGCTTTAACGATCGCTACGTTGCTCGCTTTTTATTTCTTAGGACGGAAACGCGGTCTTTCTAAACAACAAGTACAAGATATTGCGACAAAGGCGTTAGAACCAGCGGGAATTATCATTCTTGTCACAGGTGCCGGTGGAGTGTTTAAGCAAATTTTAGTCGATTCAGGCGTCGGCAAAGTGCTTGCTGATATGATGGCAACATCTTCGTTACCACCAATCGTTCTTGCATTTATTATCGCAGCGCTTGTCCGCATTTCACAAGGATCAGCAACGGTGGCAATGGTCACCTCTGCCGGATTAATGGCACCGTTTATTGAGACGCTAGGCTTGACAGGTCCAATATTAGGGTTAATTACCATTGCGATTGCGGCAGGGGCAACGATTCTTTCACACGTCAACGACTCTGGTTTTTGGCTTGTGAATCGCTACTTTGGCCTAGAAGTGAAAGATACGTTAAAGTCATGGACAGTAATGGAAACGATCATCGCTTTCGTCGGTTTTTCAGTTGTATTTGTTATTAGTTGGTTTGTGTAAAATGACATGGAAGGATTGCGATTACGGAAGATGGGGCTGACTCAAAAGGTCACCTTTTTCCAAGGGATATACAATATATAGTTTCGTAAAGATGTTTCCTGAGTATATATAGGTATAACAAAGGGTGCCCCGTTACTTTTGGGACACCTTCTTTTTTTGAATGAATTTATTAGATATGTTTCGTTTATCTAATATTTATGGTGTATTTTATATAGAGGTGATTGCTTTTAGAAAACAAGAAATATACCCATAAAAAAGAATTGTGTATCTGCTGTATTCTGTCCAAAATATCGTAGAAGATTGTCGGGATTTTTATTGTCGATGAACTCATGATGGCTAATATGGAGCTATTAGAAACGCAAAAAGAATTAGCACTAAGCAACCCGATGTTCGTTCGCAATCATGAAATTAGACATTATGCAGTATATTTCCAATTAGCCGTGACGATGTTTGTTTTTATCATTTCTTTTATACGACCGTGGGGCAAGAAAAAAGCGTGGAAAGTATGAGGCAATAGCACAAGCCCTTGCTTATTCGCAAGGGTATTTAAGACTACTCGCTCAACCGTTCGTGCACATCTTCTTCCGTCATATCGAGTATATGTGCAATCTCTGCCACGCTCATTCCTTTTTCGCTCATTTTTCGGATCGTTTCTTTGATTCCTTCTTCTCGTCCTTTTTTCAATCCTTCTTCCCGACTGCTGCGAATGTTTGAAAGTTGGTCAAGCAGCCATTTGAGCCGCATTTCGTATGCGTAGCGGTTTTCTGGGTCAACGCTTAAACTTTGCCATTCTTCTAACGCCTCTAAAATTTCTTGTTCTGTCATCGCGATTCCCTCCAATTCGCGAAACATGTCTTCATCCATTCGTTTTGTTCGGCTATCGACCGCCGATAACATCGTCAGCCATGGCCATTCGGGCGATTGCTTCACTTCTCTCCGATATTTCTTCCATTTTACCATAAATTGTGACAAGTCGAGTACATGAAATTCAAGGTGCTCGCTCCAAAGAAATTGTTCTTCATCTTCACGGATATGAAAGACGGTATGGAAGCGATCAGTTTCATGTGGGAAAAGTGGGTAATTTAAGATGGCGATCATGATGGTCGGAGGAAGGGGGTCGTACCGTTCTCCTTTTGATAACGAAGAGGAAAACAACCGCGCCCAGTAATACAACAGCCGTTCGGGCATGCCGTATTGCGGGATGATTTGAATTTCGACATGAATGCGTTCGCCACGATTCGTGCGAACAATGACGTCTAACCGCCCTGTTTTTCCATCTTCTGTTTCTTTCGTCAGTTCGGTGTTTTCAAACTGCACATCAACGATGCGGTCATCGCCTGTCCGATGCAAAAGCGCGTTTAAAAACGCCATCGTAATGGACTTGCGGCTCGGGTGACCGAACAGCTGTTTAAACATAAAATCCATTTTTAAATCAAGATACTGCATACACCTCATCCTTTCATAATAGATACACTTTTATTACACTCGGGAAATACGGGAAATGCAAAAAGGGAAAATTGAATATTGAGGCACATTTTTTGTGAAAATCGGCGAAAAAAACGGTAGGAAGAAAATTTTGTGGACTGAAAAATCAATTTTCAATGGGAAAGGCACATTTTTTTCGATAGGTGACTGGGAACGTTTAGTGACGTAAAATGACAGCAGTTTACAATGGGGATTTTTGTTATAGTTAAAGTTGTAAAAAGGGCAACAAAAGATGGAGGCGCCTTGAAATTTCAAGACACCTCTATTTCACCTAAAACCGTTTTGCCATGTCTTTCGCGCGTTCGATCGCTTGTTGTTTAATGGCTTCTGCTTCGTTTGGAAATGCGTTCATACCTTCCACAGCAATCGTTTCGACGTCTGTGATGCCGATGAAAGAGAGGACCGCACGCAAATAGCGATCGCCAAATTCCATTTCTTTTGCCGGACCTTCGGAGTATATGCCTCCGCGCGCTTGAATGTGAAGCGCTTTTTTCCCTTTCAATAGCCCAACAGAACCTTCTTCCGTATATTTAAACGTTTTCCCTGCAAGACAAAGCGTATCAATATATGCTTTTAGTTTTGGAGGGAAGCTAAAGTTCCACATCGGTGTGACGAATACATATTTGTCAGCTTCCATAAATTGTTCGCATAACTCATTGATACGTGCTATTTTTTGTTGTTCATCTTTGCTTAATTGCTCGAACGCTTGTCCTTGTTGCAGTTTGCCCCAGCCGCTAAATACATCAGCATCAATGTACGGAATGTCCGTATCATATACATGTAGTTCAACGATTTCATCTTCTGGATGATGTTGTTTGTAAGTTTCTAAAAACGCACGCCCGACTGATAAACTAAATGATTGTTGTTCTTGTTTTGGATTTGCAGTAATATAAAGTACTTTTGCCATGACGATTCCCCCTCGGTATTTTAAGTGGAAAAATATCCGTAACTATATTAAAGTATATTACTTACTTTTGTAAAGTAAAAAACTTTTTGGGTCTTCACCATTTTCTATGTTTTCTACTCAATCCTAGATACATGTTAGCTGGATGAAATAGGTTCATCAGTCAGGATCCTTCTTCCGCATACAGACCACGAAGTTGGTAGAATGGAAACAGTCAAGTGCTTTCCTTCACGGGTTCCCTTCTACCAACTATCATACCGATAGCGGAAGAAGGGAGCGCTTAAGCAGCCGAAGTACCTGTAATGTTCCCTGTACACTCCAGAAATATACGCAAACGAAACCGTTCTAGATTTCGATAGCCATATGCCCGGCGTTTGATGTGATTCGTCCCCTCAATTTCGGCATTCGTATATGGGTACAAAAAGTAGGAAATCCACCTTTCAAGCGTGTTGGCTGCTTCCTGAAAAGAAGCAAAAGGGCTCTGTTTGGCTAACTTAATCCATTCTTCCAAGCAATCCTAGTGGTATAGAAAGCACTTACGAGACCTCCTTAATGTTTATTTCACTGCTAACATTATTGCCAGGATCTCGTCAGTGCTTTCTCTTTTTTGTCACTAAATCACAAAATTTGGTGATGAACTAACTTTTTTAAACGGATGACAGCCATCGAAAAATGAAGTAAAATACGTATACAGGTATAGAAGAAAAGGGTGATGACAAATGGCAGGGCATCGGTTTCATTATTCGAAAGCGGAAAAATTGTTGAATCCAAAAAGACGAGAGTTGATTGCGCCAGAGGATGTCGTTTCGTTATTGCATATAAACGAACATGATGTTGTCGCGGATTTAGGGGCAGGAAATGGGTATTTTACAGTGCCGATCGCTAAAACAGCAAAAACGGTATATGCGGTTGATGTGCAACAAGAAATGCTTGACTTACTTAAGCAACACACAGAAAAAGAAGGGATCGAAAACATTTCTTACATCCTAAGCGATGTAACCGCAACAACGATTCCAGCGCAATCGGCTGATAAAGGACTGATGGCGTTTGTTCTTCATGAAATTGACGATCGTAAGGCGGTATTGACAGAAGTCGCGCGCATCATAAAGCCAAACGGTGCGTTTATATTCATCGAATGGGAAGCGGTCGAAAGTGAAATGGGTCCGCCGATTCATGAACGCATTCCGTCCCAACAACTCATGGACGAGGCAAAAGCGACATTTGCACATGTCGAGCTCGTTCATTTCCATCCGAGCGTATATGGTATCGTAGTGAAAAAGTAGTCATCGAATTGTCGATGGCTATTTTTTTATCCGTTCGTTTATTCAAGGGATATGCATATTTTTCATTCATTGTTAAAAAATAATGGCGAATGGGGGGACGCTATGAAACTGTTCGCATTTGGCATGATGATCGTTTGTTTGCACGCATTGCCGTATTTTCTTCTTGGTGAAGATGCCCATATGCGCGTGCACGATAATTTAGATTCAAATATCGCTTGGTATCGTGTGCTTGCACGAAGCGGTGAGTTGTTCGGTTCCGTTCATGCGACGATTCCGCAAGTCATTAACGGATTGCCACGCAACGCGTACGGAACAGAATTTAGCGGCATCGTCTGGCTTCATGCGCTTTTTCCTTCCGTTTATGCTTACGGGCTTAGCCAGCTGTTGACGCGCGTATTTGCGTTTATCGGCATGTATATGTTGTTGAAAACGCACGTATTAAAGGAGCGAGAAGCGACGGCAGAATGGATTCGCGTTGGTGTGGCGCTTACGTTTGCCTTAACGCCGTTTTGGCCATCAGGGATGCTTAGCACGCTCGGCATGCCGCTTGCGTTATGGGCGCTACTTAACATTCGAGCGGGCGATCGTTCGTGGAAAAATTATGTCGTACTCACGCTTCTTCCTCTCTATTCTAGCTTCGTGCTCGGTTTTTTCTTTTTTTTAAGCGCGATGTTTTTGTTTTGGATCGTTGATGCGTGGCGTCGCCGACCGAATATGCCGTTATTGCTGGCGCTCGTATATATGACCGCCCTTTATTTAGCAATTGAATATCGGCTTGTTCATTCATTTTTATTTGCGACCGAACCGACAAGTCGGGATGAATATTTCCATGCCCGTCTGTCGTTATGGCGCTCGCTTCGACTAACATTAAAAAACTACATATTCGGTCATACGCATGTGATGACGATTCATACGCTTGTCATTTTACCTGTCACGTTCATCGCCTTATATATCGTATGGAAACGAAAATGGTGGCGGAATGAACGGCTATTTTGGCAGCTTCATGTGCTCAATTTCATTTTGTCGCTTTGGTATGCGTTTTGGTTTTACAAAGGATGGCTTCCTGCGACAGAAGCGTTTCCGTTTTTAGATCGCTTTAATTTTGCACGCTATCATTTTTTACGCCCGATGATCATTTACGTCTTGTTTGCTTTGTCGCTTCGCATCATTTGGCGCGCATGGGATCGGCGCATCGTTTCATTTGCGCTTTTTGCGCAACTTGTGGTGGCGCTGTTGTTTCATGAACAAATCGTTTATCGCGACAAGCCAACGTTTCGCGCCTTTTATGCGGAAAAGCAATTTCAAGACATCCAACAATATATCGGAAAGCCCGTTCATACGTATCGCGTCGTCAGCATCGGCATACATCCAGCGATTGCACAATATAACGGTTTTTACACGTTAGATACGTACAACAATTTTTATCCACTTTCGTATAAACATCAATTTCGTCAAATCATTGCGAGCGAGCTAAATAAAAATAAAAAGCTAAAGGAATATTTCGATGAGTGGGGCGGACGTTGTTATATTTTTGTTGCGGAACTTGGGAAAAAATATATGTTTACGAAACGATCAAACAAACGCATTCACCACTTGCAACTTCATACGGACGTTTTATATGACATGGGCGGGCGATACGTTTTTTCCGCCTTGCCGATTAACAATGCGAAAGACAATCAACTCAAGCTATTGCGCACGTTTCACCATAAAGAATCAGCATGGACGATTTATTTATACGAAGTAGAAGGAGGGAAAACGACATGACCGTTTTAGCGATCGTTGTGCCTTGTTATAACGAGGAGGAGATGTTGCCGGAGACGATCGAACAGTTGCGGGCATTGCGGCAACAACTTATCGATGAACAGCTCATTTCTTCGGAAAGTAAAATTGTGTTTGTCGATGATGGGAGCCGCGATCGGACGTGGACGATCATTTATAAAGCGTGTTTGCGCTACGAAGAAATAAAAGGAATTAAACTAGCGGGAAACGCAGGGCATCAACACGCGCTGTTAGCGGGGATAATTGCCGCTAAACAAATGGCGCATTGCGTTGTGACGATGGATGCTGATTTACAAGACGACATATACGTCGTTCGCGAGTTTGTGCGCAAATTTCAAGAAGGATACGACATCGTCTACGGGGTAAGAAAAAAGCGTGACGTTGACTCATATATGAAGCGATGGACAGCTGAGACGTTTTATCGCATAATGAATCGTATCGGGGTGAAGTTGATTTATAATCATGCCGACTATCGCCTTATGAGCCGGAGGGCAGTCGAAGCGCTAGCGCAATTTCGTGAAGTGAATCTGTTTTTACGTGGCGTTGTACCACTGCTTGGCTTTCCGTCGACGACCGTATATTATGACCGAAAAGAGCGGAAAGCAGGAGTGACGAAATATCCATTCATGAAAATGATTCGCTTTGCGTTCGATGGGTTAACATCGTTTAGCATGATGCCGATTCGTTTCGTCTCTCTTCTCGGTTTTTGTTCGTTTGTTGTGAGCGTATTATTTGCGTTATATGTGCTATTTTTAAAAATGACAGGCCATACGCAGACGGGCTGGACGTCGCTGATCATGTCCATTTGGCTTGTCGGAGGATTGCAGCTCATGGCGATCGGTTTAGTCGGGGAGTATATCGGAAAAGTATATCAAGAAGCCAAACAACGTCCGCGCTACATTGTCGACGTCGATTTGTTAAATGGACCGATGATCGCAAGGCACGAGCGGGAAAAACTAGCTGAGGAAATTAGTTAAGGCTCCGAACTAGACGGAGCCTTTTTGCATCATGGTGCGTTGAAACGATTGAAACAGGACGAATGAAACGAACGTAAGCACAATCCCTGTCATATACGGCAAGCTCGGCTTCAATGTAAATAGCCAGCCTGCAATCGCCGGTCCGCCGATGCGCCCGAGCGAATCGAACGATGATAACAGCCCTGTTGCGCTTCCTTGTCCGTCCGTCGTATGTTTCGTTAATAAGGCGGATACACATGGGCGAATGACGCCGTTACCGATGCCGAAAATCGTTAAATAAAGGGCAGCTGTCCAAAAGTTATGGATAAATAAAATGAGCGAAAATCCGAGTGCTGAAAGCAATAGTCCAGCGCGAATGACCGTTCCTTCGCCGAACGACTGAATAAGTTTGCCAAGAAGTCCTCCTTGAATGACCGCCCCAGCAAGTCCCATAATCATAAAAATATAACCGAGTTCAGTAGAAGCAAGTCCAGCACGTTGAGCCGCAAAATATGCAAATGTCGCTTCCAGCCCCGCAAGCGAAAACGTGACGATCAACTGCAATACGTATAGACGCGATACGTCGCTTCGTAACGCCGTCATCAGTGATGGACGTTTCGTTTCGCCGTTTGCGCGTTTTTCTTTTGGCAGCGACTCGTTTAAGAAAAAGAAAACGAATACCGCCGTCACAAAAGCTAAACTGCCTGCGATCCAAAACGGAACGGTTAAGCTATGTTTCGAAAACACGCCGCCGATGGCTGGTCCGAAAATAAAGCCGAGCCCGACCGCTGCCCCGATGATGCCCATGCCTTTTCCGCGATTTTCCTCGGTCGTCACATCGGCAACGTACGCCATCGCTGTCGGCATCGTTGCGGCCGATAAAAAGCCGCCGATGATGCGCGCTGCAAACAACATCCAAAGTTTTGTTGCTAAGGCGAATAAGAAAAACGAAAGCGCTAGACCAAAAATGCCGAGCAGTAAAAACGGCTTGCGTCCGTAACGATCAGACAGCCGTCCCCACATCGGCGCAAATAAAAATTGCATAAACGAATATACCGCCATTAACCAGCCGAGCTGTGTTGGGGTGGCACCGATGTTTTCAGCGTAAAACGGAAGGACAGGAATAATAATTCCGAATCCCATCATGACGAAAAACATGACAATAAATAAAAGCGGCAAATAACGCCGATCGTTCATATGACCATCTCCACTATGTAGTTTGCATCTTTATCATAATGGAAATGTGACCATTTTTCAAAGATGTCGCTGCATTGACAACGGAAAAAGTTTTCGCGAAACTGAGATTGGATGAACGATGTGGGAGAGTGAAGAAATGACATATATAAACCAACATGTGTTAAACAACTTATTTTACATTTTAGTAAGCATTTTTTTCTTTTACTTTTTGTACGATCACGTCCGCTTTTTTCAACAAAAAAAGGCGCATCAACATGTGTTGCTCATCGCATGTTTAAGTGTCCCCCTTATTTTATGTATGAAATATCCAATTTATATCGCACCAGATTGCGTGCACGATTTGCGACAAGTGCCGTTTTTGATCGGCACGTTTTACGGCGGTTGGGCGGTGAGCGTACCGCTATTGCTTATTTTGCTTGTGGCGCGCTTTATGATGTATGGATATGAGTTTATTACCGTTGCGGTATATGTGATGATGTGCCTATGCGGCAGCTTGTTTTCTCTGTTTTTTCAGCAGCTTACAAGAAAGCAGCGGCTCGTTGCTTCGGCGGCGATGACGTTTCTTTTGGCGATTGCGGCAACGGTGTTGGCGGTCGCCATTTCCGATTTTCAAGTGACGGAATCGTACGTTGTCGATTTTATTCTCGTTCCTCCTGTTGCGATGTTGTTCATTGTATTTATCATTGAAACGTTGCGAGAGGCGCTGTTTATTCGTTCAAAAGCGATCAAGTTGGAGAAAATGGAAGTCGTCAGTCAGCTTGCCGCCAGCATTTCTCATGAAATTCGCAATCCCCTTACAGTCGTCAAAGGCTTTATGCAACTGATGAAAGCAAAAGACATATCAGCGGAAACAAAAGAGCAATATATGAATATCGCCCTCGAGGAGTTAAACCGCGCCTGCATGATCATTGACGATTATTTAACGTTTGCGAAGCCGTTTCCTGAAAAAATTGAGACGCTTCATGTGGAGCGGGAGCTAGAAAAAGTGATCGACATGTTGCGTCCGTTTGCGAACATGTATGGCGTACAAATTGTCGCAACACTCATGCCTGCCACGATGGAAGGAAACGCACAATATTTTCGGCAATGTTTTTTAAATATAATAAAAAATGGCATTGAAGCAACAACAAATGGCGGTAAGGTATATGTCGATGCCCACGCCGATGGAAAAACGGTTACGATCGTTGTGCGCGATGAAGGGGAGGGGATGACGAAAGAGCAACTTGCTCGTTTTGGTGAGCCGTATTTCAGCACGAAAGAAAAAGGAACAGGGCTCGGGGCGATGGTGTCGATTCGCATCATTGAAATGATGAACGGAACATGGCGCATTCAAAGTGAAAAAGGGCGTGGAACGACGATGACAGTCAGCTTCTCGTTATTAGAAAAATAAAAATATTGCGAAATAGCGAAAAAGTATTGTCTTTAACGATTTTGGGCGTTAAAGTATAAAATGAACATAACGAGTAAGGGGAGTTTACATCGATGAGTTTGTTCAGGAGAAAGTCGGTTGAAGCGCTGATGAGCGAATCAGGAAAAAATGGGGCAACGCTCAAAAAAGAATTAGGCGCATTTGATTTAACGATGCTTGGCATCGGTGCGATTATTGGAACAGGTATTTTCGTTTTAACGGGGGTAGCGGCTGCTGAACATGCGGGACCAGCGCTTGTTCTTTCGTTTATTTTATCTGGATTGGCGTGCGTCTTTGCGGCGCTTTGTTATGCGGAGTTTGCATCGAGCGTTCCGGTGTCAGGGAGCGCGTATACGTACAGCTATGCGACATTTGGGGAATTAATCGCTTGGATGCTCGGTTGGGATTTAATTTTAGAGTATGGTGTGGCAGCTTCGGCTGTTGCGGCAGGCTGGTCTGGTTATTTCCAAGGATTGCTTGCCGGATTTGGCATTGAGTTGCCGAAAGCATTAACGAGCGCTTACGATCCAGCAAACGGGACGTTTATTGATGTGCCCGCCATTGTCATCGTCTTGCTTATTACGTTTTTATTGACGCAAGGGGTGAGGAAATCCGCTCGTTTTAATGCAATCATGGTCGTTATTAAAGTTGCGGTTATTTTATTGTTTATTGCGGTTGGCGTATGGTATGTGAAGCCAGAAAACTGGACGCCGTTTATGCCGTTTGGATTTTCCGGTGTTGCGGCAGGAGCGGCGACGGTGTTTTTCGCTTACTTAGGGTTTGATGCGGTATCGACAGCGGCAGAAGAAGTGCGCAATCCGCAGCGCAATATGCCGATCGGGATTATCGCATCGCTTGTGATTTGTACGCTTCTTTACATTGCGGTGTCGCTTATTTTGACAGGCATTGTGCCGTATGATCAGTTGGGAGTAAAAAATCCAGTTGCTTTTGCGTTAAACTATATTCAACAAGATTGGGTGGCGGGATTTATTTCGCTCGGTGCGATTACAGGCATTACGACGGTGCTTCTTGTCATGCTTTATGCACAAACGCGCCTCTTTTATGCGATTAGCCGCGACGGCTTGCTTCCGTCATTGTTTGCGAAAGTGAGCGAACGGAAACAAGTGCCCCTTGTCAATTCATGGGTAACAGGCATTGCGGTTTCCGTTTTCGCAGGGGTCATTCCGTTAAATAAATTAGCGCATTTAACAAATATCGGAACGTTGTTTGCATTTACGACTGTTGCGATCGGCATTTTAATTTTACGCAAAACAGAGCCGAACTTAAAACGAAGCTTTATAGTGCCGTTTGTACCGGTCATTCCGCTTCTTGCGGTCGCGTTTTGTACGTATTTAGCCCTTCAGCTTCCAGCAACAACATGGTTAAGCTTTGGTGGCTGGTTAGCGATTGGTCTTGTCATTTACTTCTTGTACGGTCGCAAACATAGCAAATTAAATGAGGCAAATGCCGCACAAAAACAAGTGAGTTAACGATTGACAAAACGAACAGCCACTTTTATAATGAAAGTACAATAACATCGTTTTCCTTCACAAAGGGGAGTAGCGTTCAGGCGTTGCCTGAAAACAAAGTCGTCAATTCATGGACCTTGTCCATCGGCTTTGTTGGCACAATTACGTGTCTAGCGAGACCTTTGCCGTTCGGCAAAGGTCTTTTTTGCGTTCTCATGATTTTTGCCGGCGGACGAGGGAAAACTACATATTACAGGAGGGATTATCGATGGATGTATCATTATTGTTAGAGTACGGTTGGGTGCTTCTCGTTTTAATCGGTTTAGAAGGTATTCTCGCTGCCGATAACGCTGTCGTGATGGCGGTCATGGTGAAGCATTTGCCAGAGAAAGAACAAAAACGGGCGCTCTTTTACGGGCTTGCTGGGGCGTTTATTCTTCGCTTTGCAGCGTTATTTGTTATTTCGTATTTAGTGAACATTTGGCAAATTCAAGCGCTCGGTGCGTTGTATTTAATGTTTATTGCGGTGCATCATTTTATCAATAAAAATCGCGATGGCTCGCATAAAACAGAGAAAAAGAAGTCAGGTTTTTGGATGACGGTATTAAAAGTCGAGCTTGCTGATTTAGCGTTTGCGATCGATTCGATTTTAGCGGCTGTCGCTTTAGCGATGACGTTGCCGGATACAAATTTACCAGCGATCGGCGGCATGGATGGCGGAAAGTTTTTAGTGATCTTCGCTGGTGGATTAATTGGCGTCATCATTATGCGTTTTGCGGCAAATGCGTTCGTAAAATTGTTGCATAAACGCCCAAGCCTAGAATCGGCCGCATTTTTAATCGTCGGTTGGGTTGGGGTGAAATTGGCAGTATATACGCTTGCACATCCAAGCTTAGCAGTCGTTTCCGAACATTTCGCGCATTCGGCGTTATGGAAAGCGATTTTCTGGATCGTTCTTTTAGCGATTGTTGCTGGCGGCTGGTTTTTCTCAGGAAAAGAAACACAACAACAGAAAGAAGCGATTCAAACGTTGAAAAAAGCGCAAAACGAGTAAAAGGAGGCACGTTCCTCCTTTTTTTGTTATAATGAGAAGAGGAGGAGTGAGATTTATGTTAAGTGAAAAATTGTTAAACGGACTGAATGAACAAATGAATTTCGAATTTTATTCCGCACATGCGTATATGGCGACGGCGGCATATTGCTCAGCGGAAGGATTGGATGGTTTCGCAAATTTCTTTTTAGTGCAAGCGGAAGAAGAGCGATTCCATGCGATGAAGTTTTACAACTTTATTAATGCGCTTGGCGAACGGGCCATTATGACAGGTTTTCCTTCACCGAACAACGAATTTACGTCCGTTCGTGACTGCTTCGAAAAAGCGCTCGCTCATGAAAAAGAAGTGACGCGCCGCATTTACAAACTATCTGACTTAGCGTTAGATGAGCGTGAACACGCGACGATGAACTTTTTGAAATGGTTTATCGACGAACAAGTGGAAGAGGAATCGCTATTTGACACGCTCATTCAAAAGCTCAAGCGCATCGAAGGCGACAGCAACTCGCTATTTATGCTCGACAACGAACTCGCACAACGTACATTTACACCAGAACCGTAAAGGGAATGCATCGGCATTCTCTTTATGGTGCATATGTGTACAAATACTTTTGATGAATGATATAATGTTTCGAAAGGGAATGGAGGGACGAATATGTCAAAACAAGTTGAAACAGCGATTTCTTCTCAAATGAAACGAAATAAGTTAAATGCTTCCTGTGTTGACTTTGCACAATTAAGAAAGAAAATTGCGAAACCTTCCCCTTTTGGTAGAAAGCTAGTGGATATGTATAAACAAGGAAGGTAGCGTCGCATGTCCTTCGTATTGACTTTTGAAGATGCGCGTCATGAAAATTTTGAACAAGCGTCCATTTACATTGATGCTTGTTTTATTTTGGCTTACATGAACAGCGATGATCCACGTGGTGATAAAGTTTGTGAAATGTTACAAAAATGGCAAGAGGAAGGTATCGCTCAATTAGGAATAAGTAGCCATGTATTTGGAGAAGTGATCCATCAGTTGTTTATGCAAGAAATATTGTTTCCGCTCGAAATATACTACAACAAGCAGCAACGTCCTAAATTAAAATCATCCTCATATACTCAGTTAGGATCGTTAGAAGAGCCTACTGCATTTCTTTATGACGTATGGAAAAAAGAAATTCCGCGTTTTTACAATAAACATTTTGTCGTCAATGTATCCCGTCTTATTAAATCTGTAAAAAATCGTTATCCATCGCAAAGAAATAAGTTGCAAATTTTTTATAACAATGCAATTGATCGCTACAATGAGTTTTTGAGTGCTTTGAGAAATAATTTTCACGTATCGTTTTTGAACACAAACATTGATATTCAACAGTTAACATTAGCTCAAATGAAATTATTACAATTGGAAGTGTACGACGCGTTACATTATGCACTGGCTCTATACCATGGCTATGATTATTTTGCGACGCTAGATGGAGATTTTGTACATGATCTTTACTCTGAAAATAGTAAAACAAAAATTTTAAAAATCGCCTAACACACTTTTTTCTTTTCGCCTAACCAACGATCGCGCGTCAAGCGATAGTTGGATATAGGAGGGATGGAGATGAAATGGTTAGTCGATGATGATCCGTTGTTCGTATTGCCGACGGTGGCGGTAAAGCTTGGACTAAATGAAAGCATATTTTTACAACAACTTCATTATTGGCTCGAAAAAAGTACGCATACGTACGATGGATATACGTGGGTATATAACACATACGAAGGATGGAAAAAACAGTTTCCGTTTTGGTCAGAAAGCACGATTCGGCGCACGATCGTCCGGCTTGAGAAAAAAGGGATCGTCGTGTCAAGGTATCGTTCGAAACTGGATAAAACGAAATGGTATCGCATTGACTACGATGTGCTTGCCGAAGTGCTTGACACAAACGTTGTACATGACGAGCAAGTGACGGAAGATGACGAGAACATGTGTATCGAAAAAACGAACGGTCAACATGACGAGCGGACGATGCAACATGACGCATCGCACGCGTCAACTTGCCAAGACGCACGTCGCAATATGAACAGACAAACAAATATAACAACAGATCATACGTTACAAAACTTGATTTATTTTTATGAACAAAACGGTTTCGGGACGATCAGTAGCTATGTCGGTGAACAGATGGCGCTATGGGTGAATGACACGTCAGCGGAATGGGTGCTCGAAGCGTTAACGATCGCGTTAAAAAACGGAGTGAAAACGTGGAAATATGCCGAGGGGATTTTGCGCAATTGGAAGAAGCATGGTCGCATAAAAAAAGAAAAACGAGCGGTGCGAACGGAATTGATTCCGGAATGGCTACATATCGACTATACGCAATATGAGCGGAGAACGTATAACGAAGCGGAACTCGAACAAAAGCGGCGTGAGTTAGAAGAACGATTAAAAAAGAAAAGGGCATGAATGTCCATACCCTATCCGATTTGTTTAAGTGGTTGGTCGTTTTCGTTTGTTGCTTCTACAGCTTCTACAAGCAATTCAACGAGATGGACGGCGCGTACGTTTGTGAGTCCTTCCCGTTCAATGCCGAGCTTCATTTGTAGTAAACAGCCGGGATTGGCGGTCACAATCGTCGTCGCTTTCGTTTGTTTTACTTGTTCCATTTTGTAGTCGAGCACTTGCATCGACATATCCGGTTCGATGATGTTATAAATGCCCGCAGACCCACAACATCGGTCGGCATCTTTCATTTCACGAAACTTGACGCCTGCAATCGACTGAAGCAATAGGCGTGGTTCTTTTGCGGTTTTCATGACGTTGCGCAGATGGCATGAATCTTGATACGTCACCGTTTGGTTTGGCAAGCGCCATCCTTGCTTATGAAAGCCGAGTTCCACTAAAATGACGGACACATCTTTTATTTTTGCGACAAACGCTTTCGCACGATCCGCCCAAACAGGATCGTCTTTTAACAAATGGTCGTATTCGATTAAAAAGGCGCCGCACCCGCCAGCGTTTGTAATGATGTAATCGACATCGAGTGTTTCAAACGCTTCGATGTTGCGTTTCGCTAACGTTTTTGCGTCCGCTTTTTCACCGCTATGTCCATGAAGCGCCCCGCAACACGTTTGCGCCTCAGGAATGACGATGTCGCAACCAACAAGCCGTAACAGTTTCATCGTCGCATCGTTGATGTCCATAAACATCGTATCCATTAAACAACCACGAAAAAAAGCGACACGCCGCTTGCGTAGGGGGAGCGCTTCTACATGCGTCGGGCGCTCATTCATTTGTTTCCACGTCGGCACGTTTGGCAACACGTTTTCCATCATCGCTAAATGATTTGGCAATAGGCGCAATAACCCGAGCTTACGAACGAGCGCCTGCAACCCTGAACGTTGATAAAAACCGATAAGTGCCGTCAACATGCGCATCCGTTTCGGATGTGGAAACAGCTGTTTAAATACAATATGGCGAATGAAACGGACGATCGGTGAATACGTTTTATGTTGCGCAATAATGTCGCGCGCTTCTTCAAGTAAATGACCGTAGCGCACGCCAGAAGGGCAAACCGGTTCACACGCGCGGCAGCCAAGACAGAGTTGAAGGGAACGTTCGACATCTTCGTCCGGTTCAATAAGTCCATCGACGACCGCTTTCATTAATGCGATCCGGCCGCGCGGCGAGTGCGACTCTTGAAAGCCGGATTCAATATACGTCGGGCATGTCGGCAAACAAAAACCGCACCGCATACAGTTTAGTAGTTCGTCTTCATTCATGCGCGCTTGAAATTGTTTTGCGAGCTGTTCGTTTTTCATCGTGTCACCACCACCCGTTTGCGCGTACTTTTAGCGAACACTTTTCCCGGATTCATAATGTTGTTCGGATCGAGCGCTTGTTTAATCGCTTTCATCGCCGCGATTCCTTCTTTGCCGAGCTTCCACTCTACATACGGCGCTTTCATGATGCCGACGCCATGTTCGCCTGTAATCGTGCCGCCAAGCTCAATCGCTTTGGCGAATATGTCTTCAAACGCCTGCTCGACGCGATGCAGTTCGTCTTTGTCGCGCACATCAGTCGGACATGTCGGATGAAGATTGCCGTCTCCTGCGTGACCGAACGTGCAAATGGTGACGTTATACTTTTTCGCAATGTCGTTAATCGCTTTTACCATATTTGCAATTTGCGAGCGCGGAACGGTCGCATCTTCTAAAATCGTCGTCGGCTTTAAACGGGCGAGTGCTGATAGTGCCGAACGTCTCGCTGTGCGCAAGTTATTCGCTTCTTCTTCTGTTTTGGCTACTTGGACGGAAATGGCGTGTTGCTCTCGGCAAATGCGCGCCATCGCTTTCATATCTCGCTCAACGACTTCTTTCGGTCCATCTTGTTCGATCAGCAATACCGCTTTCACGTCTGTCGGCAAGCCGATGTTGACGAACGACTCGACGACTTGTAACGTCGGTTGATCTAAAAACTCAAGCGTCGTCGGGATGATTTTATTGGCGATAATCGCTGAAACAGAGCGAGCGGCTGCTTCTAAATCTTCATAAAGCGCGAGCATCGTTTGTTTCGTCTCCGGCATCGGAATAAGTTTTAACGTCGCTTCTGTAATGATCCCGAGCGTGCCTTCCGAGCCGACAAACAGGCGCGTTAAATCGTAGCCAGCGACGTCTTTCGCGAGCTTTCCGCCCGTACGAATGATGTCACCGTTGGCGAGTACAACTTCAAGCCCCATGACGTAATCGCGCGTCACGCCGTACTTTAAACCGCGCAAACCGCCGGAATTTTCATTAATGTTTCCTCCGATCGTTGAAATTTTCATCGAGCTTGGATCGGGCGGATAAAATAGTCCTTTTGCTTCGACAGCGTGAATAAGGTCAAGCGTAATAACGCCCGGCTGAACGGTAACCGTTAAGTTTTCTTCATCAATTTCTAATATGCGATTCATATGTTTAAATAACATGACGATGCCACCTTCGGTTGGGCATGTGCCTGCACAAAGATTTGTGCCCGAACCGCGTGGAACGATCGGAATGCGCTCGTTGTTGCAAATTTTTACGATCTCACTCACTTCTTTTGTGTTGCGTGGTGCGATGACGGCATCAGGAAGCGATTGAAAGTTTGGTGTTGCGTCATAGGAATAAACTAGCCGTCCGGCTTTCGAATCATCGTAGTTTTCTGCACCAACGATGTCAATGAACTGTCGTTTCACTTGTTCAGTGATCATGTCAACGACCTTCTTTCTCCCATTTTTACTATAAGCATAAAAAAAAGCGGGAAAACCCGCTATGGATGAATATATAAAAATAAAACGTTTACATCTTATTTTTTTGTTGTTTCATCTAAAAAACGAATGGCTAAATATAAAGTGACGACATGTTCGATATGGCGCACGTTTAAATTTGTATATTGTTGTACTTTTTTTAGCCGATAATGAAGCGTATTAATATGAATGTGAAGCGCTTCGGCTGTTTGTTTGAGCGATAAGTGGTTGGCGAAAAAAGTACGCAATGTATGAAGAAGCTCTTGTTCATTCATTAATGGCGCAATCGTTCGTTTAATAAGTTCTTGTTTTGTCGCAAGCGAAATGTCTTCTAAACACATGTCCAATCGTAAATCTTCATCGAAAACGATGTCGCCTGTTTGTTTGGCGATATGAAGGGCACGTTCGGCTTGCTTATACGAATGGTACGCCTGTTTACTATCTCCCATTTTTCCGCATCCGATATGAAGCGTCACATCGTATTTGTCTAATAGTGCGCGTTGCATCGTTTTGATTTTAGCGATCGTTCGTTCTTTGTCATCGTCTGTTTGTAAAATAAGTAAGCGATCGTTTCCCCAACGGACGATGACGTCACGTGCATCGCTCCAAACAGTTTGAACGTATTTCCACATGTCAACGGAAATCGTTTGTTTTGTTTCCTTTAACGAAGCGATAATGACACGCCGTTTAACATGCAGATCGATATGAAACAGTTGGGCGCGTTCGTAAAACGATGGCGACCATTCGCGCGCTTGCAGCCATTCAAACACGAACGTTTCAAGCGTCCGCGCTTCGAGTTGGAGTTGTTCGATGTAATAGTTTTCTTGAATAAGAAGCTCGGTCATTTTTTTTAATAGTTCTCCATAAGGCGACACTTTTTTCGGGTCGCCTGTAATGCCGATGACGCCGATCACATCGCCGTGAAAAAAGATCGGCAAGTTGATGCCCGCTTTTACGCCTCGTAATACGTTTTCATCTTCTTTTGTAATAATCCGTGTTTTCTTTTCGTGAAAAACGAGAAACGCTCCTTCATGAAATTGTCCGATGCGCGTCGTATCGGTGCTCGCGATAATAATGCCGTTTGTCGCGACGATAATAATATCTTCATTAATGAGGCGGCGAACGTCAGAAACAATTTTTTTCGCAAGGTGAGGAGAGAGCATGTATTCACTTCCTTTCGTAGCGAGATGATGAAAAAAGAAACCGTCCTTTCACTTGAAAAGAAGGACGGTTGTCCGAGTTACATGTGGAAACGTGCGACCGCTTGACGAAGCTGTTCGGCAGTGCTTGCGAGTTCTTGCGAAGAAGCGAGCAACTCTTGCATCGTTGCGTTTTGTTCTTCCGTTGCTGCGGCCACTTGTTCAATGTTTCTTGCCGATTGCGATGAAATGTCAATAATTTGATCGGCAAATGACGTCATCGTTTTTACTTTTTCGTCAACGGCGCGAATTGTATCGTGCGCTGTATCACTTTCTGCTTGGACGCGCGCCATATCGGTCGAAATGGAATGGAAAATATGTCCGACTTGTTCGACGAGCGAATGACCTGTTTGGAACGATTCGCTGCTTTCATTCATCACATGTACGGCGTGCGCCGTTTGCGTTTGCGACTGCTCAGCAAGGGTGCGAATGTTGCCGGCCGCATGCGCCGTTTGTTCAGCAAGCTTACGCACTTCTTCAGCGACGACGCCAAATCCTTTTCCGTGTTCGCCTGCTCGTGCAGCTTCAATGGCGGCGTTTAACGCAAGCAAGTTCGTTTGATCGGAAATGCTCGTAATAAAGCCGACGATTTGATGAATTTCTTTTGACTTATCGTTTAGCGATTCAATGACGGTAGCAAGCCGCTCAATTTGTTCGCGAATGAGCTTCATTTGTGCAACCGTTTGCTCTACTAGTGCCGTTCCTTCGCTAACGCGTTTCGTTGCTTCGTTTGTTCGTTTCGTCGTTTCAGATACTTTTACCATGACGGTCGTTAGCGCATCAGATACGTCATGTACCGCTTCATTTGTTTGTTTCGATACATTCACTTGCTCATCTGCACCAGAGGCAACTTCGAGAATGGCTTGTGTAATTTGTTCGTTTGCTTCCGTCGTTGCTTCTGCGTTAAGTCGCAACGTTTGTGACATGTCGTTGACGTGTGTAGCCGCCGCTTGAATTTGAGCGATCGATTGTTCCAATCCATCCGCCAATTCATTCATCGCTTGAGCAATTTGTCCGACTTCGTCATTTTTCGTATCGGTCAATCGTTCGACGCGCAAATTGCCGCGCGCAAGTTCATGACAAACATGGACGACGTCGTGTAATCGTTTGCTAATTTTTTGGCTGACGACGATTAAAGAGATGACCGATAAAACGATCGCTACAACGACGGTGATGATCATCATGAAAATGTTTTTCGCAATTGTATCGTTCATTTGCGTCGTCAGCGTGTTTCTGTCATCCATGACGATTTTTCTTAATAAATCAAGCTTTTCAATGCTCATGTCGCGAATCGTTGCGGCTTTATTTTGGAAGCTAATGACTTGGAAAATATCAATTTGTTCGCCGCGATCGCGATATGACAATACTGCAGGTTGAATCGTTTTATACAGCAGTTCGTTTAGTTGATTTTCAATGGAAATGGTTGAGTTGTAAATCACTTTTGCTTCTTCCGTTTGCATATGCGGTTCTAGCAGTTTTATTTTCTTATTGAATTGATCGGTTAAATCGTTATATTGCCAAAGCGTCTCTGGACGCGGATTTGTCATATAGTCAGTAATGACGATATATTTTTGTTTAAATAACGAACCGAGGTCGGTAATTAAAATGGCTTGGTCGCTTTTTTGTTCCACTTGTTTGACGACGTTCGTTAAGTTATTGACGAGTAAAAAAACAAAAATGAAAACGCTGACAAATAAAAGTGTAGCAAAGCTGAAAACGATCCCATATTTTTTCCCGATCGTCATCGCTTTGTTCGTTTTAGTTGTTTTCTTTTTTTTCTGAAAACGATTTGTCCATCGTCCTTTCATCATGAGTCCTCCTTTGCTTTCTTCTCATTATAGCATGACTGCTAGAGAGGGAGGGAGAGCATTTTTGGACAAAATGCCACGAATTTTGTCACAAATTTTTTATTGCAATCGGTTTCGAGTTCGGTTACAATTCAAATCAACAAGGAATCCGAAACGTTTTGGAGGAAATGAAAGTGACAACGATTAAAGATATTGCGAAAGCAGCTGGCGTGTCGGTAACGACCGTTTCTCGCGCGTTAAACGGTTATTCAGACGTCAGTGAAAAGACGCGCAAAAAAATTATGGACATCGCGAAACAGCTCAATTACAGCCCAAACACTTTAGCGCGAAGCCTTGTTATGAATAAATCGAAAACGATTGGGTTGCTCGTTTCGGGGATGACGCGCTCAGCGGTGAAAGATAATTTTACGTTTGAAGTGATGACAGGCGTTAACGATTACATCGCAAAAACAGACTATGATGTCATTTTGTTTAATACGAATTCGACGAAACAGCGGGAAAAGACGTATTCGCAACTATGTCGCGAGCGGCGCGTCGACGGCGTCATTTTGCAAGGCATTAAAACGGACGATCCGTATTTAACGGAAGTCGTCGAAAGCGATATCCCGTGCGTGTTGATCGACATTCCAATTCAGTCTGATCGCGTCGGATACGTCACAACCGATAACGTACATGGGGCGAAAAAAGCGGTGCAACATTTGCTTGAGCTTGGGCATCGCCACATCGCGATGATGAACGGACACGATTACGCTTTCGTAAGCAAACAGCGTCTGCAAGGGTTTTATGAGGCGATGGACGAAGCGAACGTGCCAGTTCAAAAAGAATGGATTGTAAACGGCGAATTTTCAGAGGAAATAGCGGAAGCGCGAGCGTACGAGCTGTTTACGAAACATCAACACATTACTGCGATTTTTTGTGCGAGCGATTTAATGGCGCTCGGTGTCATGAAAGCGCTCAAACAGCTCGGGTTACGCGTGCCTGAAGATGTATCTATCGTTGGATATGATGACATTTTGCTTGCCTCTTACGTTTCGCCGGCGCTTACGACGGTGGCACAAAATAAGTTTCAAATGGGCTATGAAGCGGCGAGCATGCTTATTGATATGCTTGAAGGAAATGAAGCGAAAGTCGTGACATTGCGAACGCAGCTTGTTGTGCGCGAGTCCACGGCGGAAGTGAAAAAAGGGTAGCCTTTTTTCATACGCAAAATCCGAAACGTTTTGGAAAAACGATATTCATACGAGGAAAGGGAGTTTATGATGCTGCAATACAACTTAGGAACAGGCGAGTATAAAAATTGGATCGTGTCAGAAGTGCAATTTAATCCATATGCGCTCGGAAAATGTGAAGCGATTATGGCGCTTGGCAACGGATATATGGGACTTCGTTCGGCGACGGAAGAGTCGTACGTCGGGCAAGTGCGCAATTTGTTTGTGGCTGGGACGTTTAACCAATTTGATGAATACGAAGTGACAGAGCTGCCGAATGCCCCCGATGTTGTTGAGTTAGACATTTGGTTAAACGGCGAAAAGTTTTCGCTCGAAAAAGGGAAAATCATTCATTATCGCCGCGATTTAAACATAAAAGATGCGGAATTAGTGCGCCACGTCATTTGGGAAAATGCGCGCGGCGAGCAGTTTGAATTGACGTTTCGCCGTTTTGTATCGCTAAAAAACTTGCATCTCATCGGCATGAAAATGGAAATAAAACCGCTCAATTGCGAGGCGCATATTCAAATCACATCCGGTATTAACGGACAAATGACAAATAGCGGGGCGCAACATTTCCACGAAGGTGAAAAGCGCATTTTCGATAAAACGTATTTGCAGCTCATTCAAACGACGACGGAATCGAAAATTGATTTTGTTGTGAATGTAACGCATCGGTATATGATTGACGGAAAAGAAATCGAAGTCGAGCCGCGCATGGCGATGGACCGACGCAAAGTGTTTATTCAAGTTGCATTTGATGTGAAGCAAGGGGAGACGCTCACGTTTGAAAAGATTGCGAACGTATATACAAGTCGCGATAAACAGTACGATCATGACGCATACAGCCTTGATATCATGCGACAAGAGGCGTTAAATGACTTAAAAGAAGAGGCGAAAAAAGGGTACGATGCGCTCTTTTCCGAAAACGTTTCGGAATGGAAAAAGCGTTGGGAACAAATGAACATTACGATCGAAAGTGAAAACGAATTTGACCAGCTTGCCATTCGTTTTGCGCATTACCATTTAATTATTATGACGCCAGCGCATGATGCCCGCTTCGGTGTCGCGGCGAAAGGGTTGACAGGCGAAGGGTATAAAGGGCATTCGTTTTGGGATACAGAAATTTTCATTTTGCCGTTTTTCACGTACACGTTCCCGCATATCGCCCGCAGCTTGCTTGAATATCGATACAACACGATTGAAGGGGCGCGCCGAAAAGCGAAAGCGAACGGCTATGAAGGGGCAATGTATCCATGGGAGTCAGCATTTACGGGCGATGAAGTGACGCCGGTATGGGGCGCTGTCGATATTGTCACCGGAAAAGCGACGAAAATTTGGTCGGGCTTTATTGAACAACATATTACGAGCGACATCGCTTTTGCGGTATGGCAATATTACAAAGTGACAGGCGATGACGACTTTATGGAGCGTTACGGTTATGAAATGTTGTTTGATACGGCAACGTTTTGGGCGAGCCGCTTAGAGTGGAATGAAGAAAAACAACAATATCACATTAACGATGTCATCGGCCCAGATGAATATAAAGAGCACGTCAACAACAACGCTTTCACAAACTATATGGCGCATTGGAATATCGAAACGGCGATTCGCTATTATGAAAGATTAAAAGAAACGAACGCAGCACTTCTTGACGCGTTGCACGAAAAAATTGGCGTACATGACGCGTATAAAAAATGGAAAGAAAAAGTCGATCTCATTTACTTGCCGCAGCCGCGCGAAGAAGATCTCGTCATCCCGCAAGATGACACATATTTAACAAAACAAATCATCGACTTAACGAAATATAAAAAACAAACGCGCGTCGGCACGATTTTTGAAGATTACAACCTCGAACAAGTAAACAACATACAAGTATCAAAACAAGCGGACATTATGGTGTTGTTTTACTTGCTAGAAAACAAGTTTTCGCAAGAAGTGAAACGAGCGAACTGGAACTACTATGAGCCAAAAACGTTGCACGATTCATCGCTCAGCTTATCGACGCATTGCATTTTAGCGAGCGATATGGACGATCGCGAGTTGGCGTACGAATTGTTTGAACAAGCGGCCCGCATCGACTTAGGACCGAATATGAAATCGTCGGATCACGGCATGCATACCGCATCGATCGGCGGCGTCTGGCAATCAGTCGTGTGTGGATTCGGCGGCGTGCGCATGTTGGACGGGAAATTGCGCATCCATCCGAAGCTTCCAAAACAATGGAAAAAATTATCGTTCCCAATTTATTGGCGTGGCGACCGATTAGAAGTGACGGCGACGCACGAACAACTTGTTGTGAAAAAAGTGACGAACGTCCACGATGCCGTGACGTTTGATGTGTTCGGTACCGTATATGAAGTAAAAGATGAAGTGACAATTCCACTTACATGAAAGGGTTTGACATAATGAACAAGCAATTGAACGCAGTCATTTTCGATTTAGACGGTGTCATAACCGATACGGCAGAGTACCATTTTATCGCATGGAAACAGCTTGCAGAACAATTAGGCATCACGTTTGATCGCGCGTTTAACGAGCAATTAAAAGGGGTGAGCCGCATGGAGTCGCTTGAGCGCATTTTAGCGCTCGGCGGCCAAGCGGATCGCTATACAACAGCGGAAAAAGAGGCGCTGGCGCATAAAAAAAATGAGCATTACAAACAGCTCATTGCGCGCATGACACCGAACGATTTGCTTCCTGGCATGCTCGATTTATTGCGAGAGTTGAAGCGCAATCATATAAAAATCGGCTTAGCGTCCGCAAGTAAAAATGCGTTTACGGTTATCGAACGGCTCGGCATTCGGGAATATTTCGATACGATTGTCGATGCGGCAAAAGTACAAAACAGCAAGCCGCACCCAGAAATTTTCCTTACTGCCGCCGAGCAGTTACGTGTCGCTCCGTCGACGTGCGTTGGCGTAGAAGATGCGCAAGCAGGGGTGGCTGCCATTAAAGCAGCAAACATGTTTGCGATTGGTGTTGGCGACAAAGAAGCGTTAAAAGAAGCAGACTATATCGTCAAAACGACAGCCGATTTAACATACGATGCCATTGTACATGCTTTTCATCGGGAATAAGGGAGCTCGTCTCCCTTCCATATGCTACATTGAATAAGAAAGGGGTCTTATGAAATGAAAAAGAAACAATGGTTTGCAGTTGGGATGTCGACGTTGCTTTTTGGAAGCGTTTTAGCAGGATGTGGCGGTGAAGAAAAAACAGCGAAAAACGAAAGCAATGGTGAAACGAAAGAAGAACAAGTGGAAGTGACGCTTGCTGGTTGGGGCGGCAACCCAATGGAACAAAAGTTGTTGAAACAAACGTTAGATGAATTTGAGAAAAAATATCCGAACATTAAAGTCAAACATGAAGTCATTTCCGATCAATATATGGACGTCATTAAAACGCGCTTAATTGGCGGCGAAGGTCCAGACGTATTTTATTTAGATGCGTTCGAAGCGCCAGCGATGATCGAAACAGGCGTATTAGAGCCATTAGATGACTATGTGACAGACGATTTTGACATCGATGATTTTGAAAAGCCGCTTCTTGATGCGTTTAAAGGTCCAGACGGCAAAATATACGGCTTCCCGAAAGACTATTCGACGTTAGCGCTTTTCTACAACAAAAAAATGTTTGCCGAAGCAGGGTTAGATGTACCGAAAACGTGGGATGAATTGCGCGAAGCGGCGAAAAAATTAACAAAAGGAACAGAAGTGTACGGTTTCGGAGCAGCGCCAGAACTAGCGCGCCTATACTACATTGCGGAATCAAAAGGCGGCAAAGTTGTGACAGACAATAAAGCAAGCTTTGCCGATCCGAAAGTGGTTGAAGCGTTACAACCGATTGTCGATATGCGCTTAAAAGATAAATCAGCCGCGCAACCGAGCGAAGTAGGCGCCGGCTGGGGCGGCGAAATGTTCGGTCAACAAAAAGCTGCGATGGTTATTGAAGGAAACTGGGCGATTCCATTCCTCCAAGAAACGTTCCCGAATACGGAGTTCGGCACAGCCGAAGTACCGACGATCGACGGCAAAAAAGGAACGATGGCGTATACAGTTGCGTACGTCATGAACAAAGATTCACAAAAGAAAGAAGCGGCATGGAAACTCATTTCGTTTTTAACAGGAAAAGAAGGAATGAAAATTTGGACAAGTAAAGGTTTTGCGTTGCCAACTCGTAAATCGGTGGCGGCTGAATTAGGATATGATAAAGATGAATTGCGCGCCGCACTCGTTGCTGGAGCACCGTATGCAACCGTATGGCAAAACGGGACGAACTTGCCAATTATTATGAACAACTTTAACAACCAATTTGTCAGCGCCTTTTTAGGTGAACAACCGCTTGCTGAAGCGCTCAAAAAAGCGCAAGAGATTGCGAATAAAGAAATTGAAGCGAAGTAACGGCTGAGGGGACATTCCCCTCGCTGTTCCCTTCTTTCAAGTGAAGTGATACACAATCTTCACTTGAAAGAGGTGAATAGCACGAGATAAAGGAGATGAAAATATGTTTCGTCGTCAACGATGGAAAGAAGCAGGAACGGCATACACGTTATTATCACCAACGTTATTTGTTCTTCTTTTATTCGTCATCGGTCCAATTTTATTTGCGATTTATTTATCGTTTCATAAAGTGCAGTTGTTAGGAACAGCGAGCTTTCAATTTGTCGGATTCGATAACTTTACACGCATATTCGATGATACGCGAGCGAAAATCGCGCTTTGGAATACGGTGAAATACGTGGCGATCGTCGTACCGACGCAAACGATGTTAGCACTCGTTTTAGCGGCGACGCTCAATGCGGGTTTAAAAGGGGAAAAGTTTTTCCGCATCGTCTACTTTTTGCCGACGTTAACATCATCGGCTGTTTTGACGCTTATTTTTATGTGGATGTACAACCAAAATGGGCTTGTTAACCACGTGCTTCAATTTCTTGGCTTGCCGACATACAACTGGCTTGGTGATCCAGCTGTTGCGTTAAACGCCATTATGATTATGAACATTTGGTCAACCGCACCGTTTTTTATGGTCATTTATTTAGCCGCATTGCAAGACATTCCTGATTCATTATACGAAGCGGCGGAGTTAGACGGAGCAAACGCTTGGCATAAATTTTGGTACGTGACTGTGCCGTACTTAAAACCTGTCACATCGTTTGTCATCATTATGGGATTAATTGGTACGTTCCAATTATTTGACCAATCATACATTTTCTCAGGCGGCTCAGGCGGACCGAACAACGCCACGTTAACCGTCGTCCTACTGATTTATCAATATGCGTTTAAATCGCTCGGAACGATGGGATATGCGGCCGCGCTTGCGTTTGCGTTAGCGATCGTCATTTTACTTGCGACGTGGCTGCAACGAAAATTTTCAAAAGAAGAGTCGCTTTATTAAGGGGGGAAGGACATGCGATTTGGCAAAGCGTTGTTATATACGATTCTCGTGTTATATGCAATTGTGACGATGATTCCGTTTTTATGGGCGCTTTCGTCATCGTTTAAAACGCTTGAAGAGATTGTGGGCGGTTCGATTAGTTTTATTCCGAAAGACTTTACGCTTGATAATTATAAACAAATTTTCATCGAACAAGAGCTTTTCCCGCGTTGGTTTATGAATAGCGTCATTATTGCGGTGACGGTGACAATGTTGAATTTAATATTTAACTCGATGGCTGGTTATGCGCTCGCTCGCCTTCATTTCCGAGGAAAACAGACGATTTTTATGATCATTTTGGCGGTATTAATGATTCCAGCGCAAGTGACGATGATTCCGAACTATTTAATTTTAAAACAGCTCGGTTGGTTGAACTCGTATCAAGGGATGATTGTCCCAGCGATGATTAATGCGACGTTCATTTTTATGATGCGTCAATTTTTCATTAACTTCCCGAAAGAATTAGAAGAAGCGGCAGCGTTAGATGGGTTAAGCCGCATCGGTACGTTTTTCCGCATCGTGCTGCCGCTCGCTCGACCAGCGCTTGCCGCGCAAGCCATTTTCGTCTTTATGGGTTCGTGGAACGACTTTATGCGTCCGCTTATCATTTTATCCGATCCGCAACTGTTCACGTTGCCGTTAGGGTTAAATAGCTTTAAAGGACAATACATTAGCTATTGGAACTACATTATGGCGGCGTCAATGGTGTTTACGATGCCTGTATTAGTCATTTATGCATTTTTCAATCGCTACTTTATCAAAGGTATTTCGTTTACAGGTGGGAAATAGCTTTAATCTGTCCCATATCCGACGTCTTTGTCTGGATGAGCAAACGGTGCTAGTTCGCTCCGTTTTTCTTCGAGTAAGGCGCGGTTTTCGGGGGTATTCCAACCGATGTCGTTTGTTGGGTGCACCCATTCGTCACCCGCCATTACACTCGGATCGGTTTCGTCGCTCCATTCATGAAGTGGGGAGTTTGGCGAATTGTATTTACTATCGCCAATGACGACCCCATACCGATTGACAAATGGTGGTTTCATCTCGATGCCCGTTCCCTTAAATGACGGAGCATGTATTTGATGCGGTTGCGTCTCATTGAAAATGGGCGATTCGATTTCTTTTTCTTTTTCCATGATGATCACCTCATCATTAATGTGGCTAAATGGCGTATAAAATATGTCGTTTTGCATGACATTACTTGTGAGGGGGGATTTATATGCATTTTCCAATTGCGCAGTTGCATGAGCGCGACATCGCCCAAGTGCAACAATGGGAACAAACGCTTCGGCAACAAACAGGTGAAGACATTATATTGATTGCATACAAAGGAGTGGAACGTGATGAAAAGAAAAGTGAGACATGATGCAGCGAAAACAAATAACCAAACGCCGACAGAAAGCATGCCAAAAGACGAATTTGAAGCGCAATACGCTGGCGGAGAAGATATGAGCCGCGGCGCAAACCGAAATTCGAAAAAAGGACGGCAAGGAAAATGAAAAACAAACAAGCAGGCAAAACAATTCCGATTCCAAGCGACATATTAAAGGAAGAATTCGGACACGAACAAGGCGACATCAATGCCCATAAAGTGATGGAGTTAATGGAAGAGGCAAAGAAGAAAAAGTAGGAGTGGAGGCTCCTACTTTTCCATTTCCAAAAAATACGTCTCTGCTTTCATCGTCGTTTGGTTGAAGTATACGATCATCGCCATATGGCAATGGCGAATGTGTTTCGTTTGTAAATAATGCGGCAAGTCGAACGGGATCAGTTCAACGACCGTGTGTTTAAATAGTTCTTTTTCGCTTAGTGAAAGAAGGTGCGGTTGTTCGGACAGTTTTTCATATACGCGCGCGCGTACATGTTTGTCCGTTTTTTCATCCCACCACGGTTTGCGTGGTTTTTGTTTTTGATTGCGCAAATAGTCGTATTTCATCAACGCTTCGACAATTGGTAAGTTGGGCGTGTTTGTCGTTTGTAAAAACGAATAGAGGCGGCGGAATAAATCTTCAAGTTGATGTCCGATCCGCGCCCAACCTTGTTCATCCCAATACGTCCCAAACGACTGGAAAAAGTCAAATGGCGTGTCAAATAGATGGGTGACGATATATTCGATCGTCTCGTCCATCCGATGATCGTTCCAATATTTTTCAAGCACATCTTCGACTTGTTTTAAGCGAATGATGTCATGAAACGACAGCACGTTGTTTCGCAAAATTTCATACGGTGCGCGGTCCATAAAGACGTAGCCGTATTCGTTTGCCTTATGGCGTAAGCCTGTGCCGCGCAACATTTTCAAAAAGCCGAGTTGCAATTCTTCAGGACGGAGCGCAAATACGTCGTTAAACGTTTTGCGAAACGATGTGTAATCTTCTTCCGGAAGCCCGGCAATTAAATCAAGATGTTGGGCAATTTTTCCGCCTTGTTTGACCATCGTGACGGTGCGGGTGAGCTTTTCAAAATTTTGCTTCCGCATGACGAGTTTATTCACTTCATCGTTTGTCGACTGCACCCCGATTTCAAAACGGAATAGCCCTGGCGGCGCTTCTTTATTTAAAAATTCAATGACTTCTGGGCGCATAATGTCGGCCGTAATTTCAAATTGGAACACGACACCCGGCACGTGCTCGTCAATTAAAAATCGGAACATATCCATCGCATAGCTACGGCTAATGTTAAACGTGCGATCGACAAATTTAATTACTTTCGCTCCGTGTTTCATTAAATAACGTAAATCTTCCTTTATTTTTTCACGATCAAAGTAGCGGACGCCGACTTCAATCGACGATAAACAAAATTGGCAACTAAACGGACAGCCGCGGCTCGTCTCGACGTATGTGACGCGCTTCGACAAATGCGGGATATCTTCTGGAAAGCGAAACGGCGACGGCATGTTCGCTAAGTTGATTTTATTTCGTTGCGGGTTAATGACCGCTTTGCCGTCTTGATGAAACGCAAGACCAGCGATGTTTGCGACATCATCGCCATTTTGAAGCGCTGTCAGAAGCTGTTTAAACGTTTCTTCTCCTTCGCCGATGACGATATAATCAAACTCCGGCACGCGCTCAAGCCAATAAGCGACGTCATATGACACTTCCGGTCCACCGACGACGATTGTGACGGTCGGATGCACTTTTTTCAAAAGCTGAATAACTTCAATCGTCTGTTCGATGTTCCAAATGTAACAGCTAAACCCGACGACATCGGGTTTGCGGCGATATAAATCGGTGACGATGTTTAACACCGGGTCTTTAATTGTATATTCGACAAGCTCCACATGAAACTCCGGTTGGGCGTACGCTTTTAAATAGCGAATTGCTAAGTTCGTATGAATATATTTCGCATTCAACGTTGTACAGATGATATGCACTGCAAACGACTCCTTTATATGTAGGTTGCAACAAGTCATTATATCATATAAGAAGGGAAAGGAAAAAGGGTATCCTTTTTACAGGACACCCTTTTGTATTATGCTGAAATTTGGTTTTCGGCCCGTTTTGTTTTGCTGCGGTTTGACATCATAAACAAAATGAATGCGACGACGATGACGGCATAAAGGACAAACCAAACGTTAAAGCCGCCGACGATTAAGCCCATGCCGAGCATACCAGCCGCTAAAATGTAATATGTCATCGGAATGAGCGCTTTACGAATTAAACTTCCTTCTTGACCGACGAGGCCGACTGTTGCAGAAGCAGCAACGACGTTATGGACGCAAATCATATTTCCTGCTGCTCCACCAACAGCTTGCAGCGCAACGACGACCGCAGCGCCTGACGCCGATAAACCGATGCTTTCTGCTGTACCGAATTGGAAAAGCGAGAACATCATATTGCTGAACGTGTTGCTTCCTGCAATAAACGCTCCAAGCGCACCGATGAGCGGCGCCACGATCGGCCATGCTGAACCGGCGATGTGCGATACTCCTTCGGCTAAAACGAGCGGCATGCTCGCAAGCTCATCTGTTTTCGTATTAATGAAAATGTTGATCATCGGTACCGCGAAAATGAGTGCCGAACCTGCGCTTAATGCCGTTTTAAACGAATCGCTAAACGCTTTTTTGTAGCTTGAAGCGTCCATGCGATGTAACACGTACGTGATGAGCGAAACGACTAAGAAAATCGTACCTGGCAAGTAAAGTGGCGTTGATTTAATCGCAATGCCAGAGTTGAATAAGTTATCGATTAAAATGGTGACGCTTTCTCCTGTTAAAAATGTTTGTACTTCCGTTACTGTGCGCGTAATGATGAGCAACACAGCAACTAATACGTATGGGAACCAAGCGTTGAAAAGGGAAATGCGCTTTTTCCCTTGAGCGATGTTCGTTTGTTCATTGTTTAAACGCCCGATCCATTCTTGTTCCCAAGCGCTGCGATGTTCGAAATCAAACGTGTCTTTCGGCATAAACAATCCTGCTTTTGCCGCTGGTACGACGATCATCAGGCCGATTAACGCCCCGAATAACGATGGAAACTCTGGTCCGAGCACGTTTGCGATCATCGCATACGGAACGGTGAACGCCAATCCGGCAAACAACGCAAATTTCCATACGCGCAATCCTTCACGGAACGAACGATTTTTACCGAAAAAGCGCGTCATCATGCCGACCATAATAAGTGGAATAAACGTTCCGACTATCGCATGAATGAGGCCGACGTTTGCGGCAATTTGCAACAAATAATCCATAAACTCCATATCGCCAATCGCTTTCATAACCGCTTCTTGGTTAGCAAGCCCTGTATTAACTCCAACGAGAATTGGCGTACCGATTGCTCCGAAAGAAACAGGCGTACTTTGAATAATAAGCGCAACTAGTACGGCGGCCATCGCAGGAAAACCGATTGCGACAAGAAGCGGGGCAGCGATGGCTGCTGGCGTACCAAAACCTGCTGCACCTTCAATAAATGAACCGAACAACCAAGCGATAATGACCGCTTGAATGCGGCGGTCTGGCGAAATGTGAATAAACCCTTGACGAATCGTTTCGATCGCTCCGCTTTCTTTTACCGTATTTAAAAGCAATACCGCTCCAAATACGATAAACATAACTTCAATGGCGGTTTTTATCCCGTTGACGCTTGCGGCGGCGACAACATTGATGTTCGTCCCCCAAACGAACAAAGCGATCGCCGCGGTCACAACGAGCGCAACAGGCATCGCGCGGCTCGCTGGCCATTTCAGCACAACAAGAAATAAGAAAATTGTTAAAATTGGCAATAGTGCGATAAATGATAACATGTTCATCCCCCTTTGTTTATGTGAATGATATAACAATATGTGATGATGTAATTCCTTATCCCCTCCTCATAAGGTCATACAATCATCTGATGAGTATATCATAATGTAAGCGCAACCAATTTTCAATATGAATATTTAAAAATTTTTCACAGTTATTTTGTAAAAAAATATGATATGATATTCTATTTATGTGGGGGAGCAAACAAGAGATGATGGGGTGGACAGAGTGTACAAACAAATTAAACCGAAAAAAATATATGAAGAAGTAGCGGAAGCGATTTTACATATGATTCAAACGGGACAGTTAAAACCGGGCGATAAACTCGATTCCGTTCAACAACTAGCTGAAAATTTCCAAGTTGGGCGCGCAGCCATTCGCGAAGCGTTAACTGCGCTTCGAGCGATGGGGCTTATTGAAATGAAGCAAGGGGAAGGGACGTATGTGCGCGAATTCGATCCGGCGGTGTTGTCGTTTCCGATTTCTGCTGCTGTGCTGATGAATAAAGAAGACGTTGCCCATTTATTAGAAGTGCGCAAACTGCTTGAAGTTGGCGCAGCTGGATTGGCGGCGCTAAAACGGACGGAAGAAGATTTGCGCGCCATGCAAAGCGCCCTTGCGCAAATGCGTGAGGTGATCGGCGATGAAGAGCTTGGGGAACAGGCCGACTTTTTATTTCATATGGCGATTGCGGCGGCGACGAAAAATCCGTTATTAGTTAGCTTAATGAACAACGTATCTGGCATGATGATGGAGACGATGCGAGAAACGCGCCGCATTTGGCTGTTTGCCAAACAAGCGACGACAGAACAACTACTTGAAGACCATATCGCCATTTTTGAAGCGATTCGCGACCAAAACGCTGAACTTGCCCAAGAGCGAATGAAAGAACATTTAGGACATGTTGAAAAAGTGCTTGCTAACTACATATCTTTATAGTGGAGGTGCTCCCTCCGCCCTTAATCATCAGATGACCGGTTGACTAATTTTGCAATTGCATGTAAAGTGAAGGGAAAGAAAACGTTTTCTTGGAGAGGGGATTTCGGATGAACGTCACATTATTCGTTACATGTTTAGTCGACTTATTTCACGTGAACGTCGGAAAAGCGACAGTAGAGCTGTTAGAGCGGCTTGGATGCACAATTCATTTTCCAGAGGCGCAAACGTGCTGCGGACAGCCAGCGTACAATAGCGGGTATGTAAAAGAAGCGAAAGAAGCGATGAAACATATGATTCGCACGTTTGAACATGCAGAATATATCGTGACCCCATCCGGTTCGTGTGCCACGATGTTTAAAGAATATCCGCACATTTTTAAAGGTGACGGCGAATGGGAAGAGCGGGCGAAACGCGTTGCTGATAAAACATATGAACTGACGCAATTTATCGTTGATGTATTACAAGTCGAAGATGTCGGTGCGCAGTTAGAAGGAAAAGCGACGTACCATACGTCATGTCATATGACGCGCTTACTTGGCGTCAAAGATGCGCCGCTTACGCTTTTACAACACGTAAAAGAGCTTGAAGTTGTCCCTTTGCCGAACGCGCACAATTGCTGTGGATTTGGCGGTACGTTTTCAGTAAAAATGGGACCGATTTCGGAACAGATGGTCGATGAAAAAATTCAATGTATTGAACAAGTCGAAGCCGACTATTTAATCGGTGCAGACTGTGGCTGTTTAATGAATATCGGTGGGCGCATCGAACGAAAAGGCAAACCGATTCGCGTCATGCACATTGCCGAAGTGCTCAATAGTAGATAGGGGGGATTCATATGGCGATGAAAATTAACATGGGAGAATTTCACGAACGGGTGGAAAAGGGGATTCATAATACGTTTATGCGCGGAGCGGTTGCTGGAGCGCAAGAGCGGCTGCGCACGCGCCGATTAGAAGCAGCTGCTGAGCTTGGCAACTGGGAAGAATGGCGCGCGCTCGGAGAAGAAATTCGCCAACATACACTTGAAAACTTAGACTATTATTTAATGCAACTGAGCGAAAATGTAAAAAAACGCGGCGGGCACGTCTTTTTTGCGCAAACGGCAGAAGAAGCGAACGACTACATTTGCCGCGTCGTTGCAAGCAAACAAGCGAAAAAAATTGTGAAATCCAAATCGATGGTGACGGAAGAAATTCATATGAATGCCGCATTAGAGAAGCTTGGCTGTGAAGTCATTGAAACGGACCTTGGTGAATACATTTTGCAAGTCGATGACCACGATCCGCCATCGCACATCGTCGCACCTGCTCTTCATAAAAATAAAGAACAAATTCGCGACGTATTTCAAAAAAAGCTAGCGTATACAAAAACAGAAAAGCCAGAAGAACTGGCGCTTCATGCGCGTGCGATGTTGCGCCAACAATATTTAACCGCAGACGTCGGCATTACCGGATGCAATTTTGCGGTTGCGGAATCCGGTTCGATTACGCTTGTGACGAACGAAGGAAACGCCGATTTAGTCACCGCATTGCCGAAAACACAAATTACAGTCATGGGAATGGAGCGCATCGTACCGACGTTTGAAGAAATGGAAGTGCTCGTTAGTTTACTGACGAGAAGTGCGGTCGGGCAAAAATTGACGAGCTACATTACCGTATTAACCGGTCCGCGCGAGGAAGGGGAAGTGGACGGACCAGAAGAATTTCATCTCGTCATTGTCGACAACGGACGTTCTGACATTTTAGGGACGGAATTTCAACCGGTGTTGCAATGTATTCGTTGCGCGGCGTGCGTGAACGTTTGCCCTGTATACCGTCATATTGGAGGACATTCGTACGGTTCGATTTATTCTGGGCCGATCGGGGCGGTATTGTCTCCGCTTCTTGGCGGCTACGATGATTATAAAGAATTGCCGTATGCGTCCACGTTATGCGCCGCCTGTACGGAAGCATGTCCGGTAAAAATTCCGCTTCATGAACTGTTGTTAAAACATCGCCAAACGATTGTCGAACGGGAAGGAAAAGCGCCGATTTCGGAAAAATTAGCGATGAAAGCGTTCGGATTAGGTGCAGCATCATCGCTGTTATATAAGCTTGGTTCAAAAATTGCCCCGACTGCCGTCAATCCGTTTACGACAAACGACCGCATTTCGAAAGGTCCCGGACCGTTAAAAGCGTGGACGGACATTCGTGAATTTCCAGCGCCAGAAAAAGAACGGTTCCGCGACTGGTTGAAACAAAGGGGGAACGAATAATGGAAGCTTTTTTACAACGAATTGCTTCACGACTTGGACGCGATGTGCGCACGTCTGTTGAGCGCCCACAGTGGAAACATGCACCGCAACAAACGGTGTTTCAAGGATACAGCCAAAATGAATTGCTCGACGTATTAAAACAACAATGTACTCGCATTCATACGACGCTTGTTGAAACAAACAGCGCCGAGCTTCGTGATACGCTACAACAAGTCGTTGCTGCGCATGGCGGTGGACCGATCGTTGTCGCAAACGACGAGCGCTACGAACAGTTTGGGCTCTCCTCCTTTTTACAGAGAGAAGATGTGTACGTATGGGACGCTACACGTGGACGTGACAATATTGAAGCGGCAGAACGAGCTAATATCGGCATGACATGGAGCGACATGACGCTAGCGGAATCAGGAACGGTCGTGTTATTAAACAACCGCGATCAAGGGAGAACGATTAGCTTTTTACCGACGACGTATGTGGCGCTTATTCCGAAAAGTACAATCGTTCCGCGAATGACGCAAGCGGCGCACATCATTCGGGAGAAGCATGTTCCGTCATGCATCAATTTCATTACAGGTCCGAGCAACTCCGCAGATATTGAAATGAACTTAGTTGTCGGTGTGCATGGGCCGGTGAAAGCAACATATATCGTCATTACCGATCGTTAAGCAGCCGATGCGCTGCTTTTTTAATTCCAATCAGATTAGTAAAATTTTCGGAATATTAAGAAGGAATAAAAAAACAGATGGCGAATATACATCATAACTATGGGGAGGGAGCGATTGAGGAGGGAATGCGTTTGAGTTTGCAAAACATGATGGAAGAATCAAAATTCGTTCAGCTTTCGGTACAAGAAAAAGAGGCGATCGATCGGCGAATAAGTTTGTATAATTTTATTTTACAACAAGTGACAGACGCGATCGTTTTAGTAAAAGATGACGGGACGTTCGTAGACGTCAATGAAGCGGCGTGCCGTTTGTTTCGTGCGTCAAAAGAACAGTTGTTGCAAAAAAATTTTTACGAATACGCCTACCTTGTGCCAGAACATATTTTCCATTTTCAAAGACAAATGTTGCATAAATTTGGGACATACGACGATGAGCTCATCATCCGTTTAGCCGATGGCGAAATCAAACATGTGCAACTATTTATGCGCCGCTATAACGAACAACCGTTTAACTTATATATGATCCGCGACATTACCTCCAAAAAAGTGCTTGAGCGTGAACGGACGATTAACGAAACGTTATTTAAAGATTTGTTTAATCGCGCAGGCGACGGCATCGTCATTTTTGATGAACAAGGGCGCTTTATTGATGCGAATCCTTCCTTTTGTGCGAGTGTCAATGTCTCGAAAGAAGAGCTATTCAAATTATCGATTCAAACATTTATTCCAATTGAATATTACGGTTTATTTGAACAACTGTTGCTCACATTAAAACGAACGGGAACGGTATCGAGCGAACTTCCGTTTATTTTAGGGGACGGCATGCAAAAGCTGTTTGAACTGACGTTAACAGCGAACGTACATAGTGGCTTTTTTATGGCGATTATGCGCAACGTGACGGAAAAACGAAGCATGGAGATGAATTTGCAACGAAGCGAAGAGCGATTTCGTGCTATTTTTGAACAAGCTCATGAGGCGATTTTAATTTGCGATGACTTTGGAAATATTTTGCGCGCCAATCCAGCGGCAAGCCGAACGTTTGAATTGCCGCTTCATGACCTTGTTCATGCGAACTTAATGCAGTTTATTGATGCAAAAGATGAAAAAGTACGTCACGTGTTACGGCAATTTTTCCGCGATGGAGAAATTCGCGATGAATTAACGTTTCATATGCCAAACGGGGAGAAAAAACAACTTGAGTTTACTTCGAAAAAAGGGGTTATTAACGGCTATCATTTAACGATTTTTCGCAACGTAAGTGAACGGAGAAAAATGGAGAAACAGTTGCGCGAACAAGAACAAAAATTTCGCAACGTATTTAATCATGCGATGGACGGCATTGTGTTAATGGATAACGAACAGCGTATTTTTGATGCCAATCCTGTAGCATGCCGTATTTTCGCGCTTTCCAAAAAACAGTTGATGGAAAAAAGGTTGCATACATTTATCGGAAGCAACGATTTGCATAAATTTCAAATGTGGTTGAACAACGGAGAGGAAGAAGAACAATTTACAATTACAGATGGCGAAGGAAAGAAAAAAATCGTTGAATTATCGTTTAAACCGAACATTATTGAACATGTCGGTTTGATGATGGTGCGCGACATTACCGAGAAAAAAGAAATGGAAGAACAACTTCGCAAATCGGATACGTTAAGCGTCGTCGGTCAACTGGCGGCAGGCATTGCGCACGAAATTCGCAATCCGATGACAGCGCTAAAAGGATTTATTCAGCTTTTACAAGGAAGCATCGGCAATGATTGTGAACAACATAATATGTATTTTCACGTCATTATGTCGGAATTAAAGCGCATTGAGTCCATTATTACTGAATTTCTCGTTTTAGCAAAACCGCAAGCCGTTCATTACGAGCGAGGCGATGTCGCAAAAATTATGCAAGAGACGGTCGATTTGTTAAGTGTACAAGCGACGATGCATAACATTCAAATTGAAGCCACATATGAGCCGGTTCCGCCGATTTATTGCGATTCGAAACAACTAAAACAAGTGTTTATTAACATATTAAAAAATGCAATTGAAGTGATGCCAAAAGGCGGAACGATTACCGTTTCCGTGGCGCACGTTGCAGAGGGGGTACGCATTTCTGTCCGCGATGAAGGAAGCGGCATTCCGAAAGATAAAATCAAAAAATTAGGCGAACCGTTTTATACGACGAAAGAGCGCGGAACGGGACTTGGCTTAATGGTCAGCTATAAAATTATTGAAGAACATCAAGGGCGCATTGACGTCGAAAGCGAAGTCGGGGTTGGTACAACGTTTTATATTACTTTACCAATTGATAATGACATGCGATGAACCGATATGATCGTTGGCTATGAAACCGTTCGTCCAGAAGATGTTGCTTCGCACTATCAATGTCGACTAGGCAAATGGTACTTTGATGAACAAACGAAAAAACAACTGCAAGGTACGCCGGCATACGAAAAATTAAATGCTCCGCACGAACGTGTACACATCGCAGCGAAAAAAGCAGCCGAAGCGTACGCTAAAGGCGATCTAAAAGGTGCCGAAGCGCAGTTAATCGAACTAGAACAAGCATCGATAGAAGTGATTCGTCTCATCGATGAACTCATCGAAAAAGTCGAAAAAGAACGGACGTTTGAAACCCACCTCGCATAAGGTGGGTTTATTTTTTTACGATATGGGACAACGCAAGTGCAAAAATGAGTAGCGCTCCTTTTATAATATCTTGCGCATAGTACGGGACGTTCATCATCGTCAGCCCGTTTAACAACACGCCAATAAAAATCGAGCCAAGTAACGTACCGATCACATTCGGTTTGCCGGCACCAAAAACGGAAAAACCGATAAAGGCAGCGGCGACGCCGTCCATGAGTAGCGATGCGCCCGCAGATACTTGCCCTGTACCAATGCGGGAAGCGAGCACAATACCACCTAAAGCGGCAAACAATCCGCTAATCATATACGCATATGTACGATAGCGGTTGACAGGAATGCCGGTGAGATGAGCGGCTTCACGATTTTCGCCTGTCATATAAAATAAGCGGCCTGTTTTTGTATATGTTAAAAAAAGATGCGCACAAACGACGAGCAAAAGCATAAGCAACACAGAAAACGGGACGCCAAACAGCTCTCCTTGTCCGATAAATAAAAACGATGGAATAAATTTTCCAGGTGCCACGCCACCTTCGGGAAGTGGCATATCGTTATAAATGGAAAAACCTTTTGTGTACGTCAATTGCACACCGTTAATGATGTACATGACCGCTAACGTCGCCAACAAGTCAGGCAAACGAAGGCGAATAATGAGAAACGCATTGAGCAGCCCAACGAGCGCTCCGAGAAGAAGCGGAACGGCAAGGGCTACGAAAAGTTCTTGACGATGTAAAACGAGCGCGGAGGCGCTGGCGATCGTTGCTAAGCTGACGGTGGAGCCGACCGATAAATCAAACCCGTCGACAATTAACGAAAACGTAATGCCGATCGCAACAAGCGTCACAATGGAAATAGAGCGCAAAATGTCGCTAAAGTTGGCGTATGTGAAAAACGAATCGAGCGAGAAGCTAAAAAAAGCGATGACGATTACGATAGCGAGTATCGTTCCGTACTTGTATAAAAACTTCAATTTGTTCCACCCCCTGTCATGTCATAGACGAGCTGTTCATACGTCGCCTCGTGTGCGTCCATTTTTTTGACGAAGCGCCCGTCGACCATGATGTAAATCGTATCGGCGATATGAAGCAATTCTTGACATTCGCTCGTTAAATAAATGATCGCTTTTCCTTTTTCAGCAAGCGCGCGAATGATGGCAAACACTTCTTCTTTCGCATGCACGTCAATGCCTTTTGTCGGCTCGTCAAAAAGAAAGACGTCGCCATTTGTTTGTAACCATTTCCCGATGACGACTTTTTGTTGATTGCCGCCGCTTAAATGTTTCACAAGCGCAGTCGGCGAAGATGGGCGAATATGTAACGATGAAATAAGGTTTGTAGCGATCGTGCGCTCACGTCGTTTGTCAATCCATTGCCATGGGGCGATGTTTGACAATAGGCGTATGGTCAAGTTTTTTTCGATCGTTTCGTTCATAAAAAGCCCTTGTTTTCGCCGTTCTTCAGGAATGAAACAAACGCCTGCTTCAATTGCATCTTTTGGCGAGTTCCACGTTTGCTTTTTTCCATGCAATATGCGTTCGCCTGTCGTTTTTACGTGAGCGATCATACTTTCGGCAAGTTCTGTTTTTCCTGCACCAACAAGGCCAGCGATGCCGACAATTTCACCACGCCGAACAGCAAGATCGACGGTCGTGTTCGTTTTCGGGATATACAATTGTTTCACTTCAAATATCGTTTCGTCGCGGACGGTGCGCGCTCGTTGCTCGTTCGTTTCTTTTTGGCGTCCGACCATATGGCGCACGATGTCTTCTGTCGCTAGCGATACATCGCCTTCGTAAACGACGGTACCGTCTCGTAAAATCGTCATGCGGTCGCATATGCGTTTTACTTCGTGCAATTTATGCGAGATGTAAATAAACGACACTCCTTGTGCTTTCAATTGTTCGATCATCGCAAACAATCGTTTCGTTTCTTCTTCGCTTAATGAAGCGGTTGGTTCATCTAAAATAATGTAGCGAGCGGAAGAAGAAAGGACGCGCGCGAGTAAAATGAGTTGTTTTTCATGAAGCGTGCACGTCTGTACCGGTGTATCAAGCGACAAATGGGCTAAGCCGACGCGTTCAAGCAGTTGTAAAACAGTTGTGCGCTGTTTCGTTTTGGAAAAGAACATATGTTTTTGTTCGACCATTTGTTCAGCGAGAATATTTTCATATACAGATAAAGCAGGGAATAATGCCGCATCGACTTCTTGGACAACATGTCCGATGCCGGCTCGTTTCGCATCTTTCGGCGAAAAAAATGTATGTGGCTGTCCATCGATTTCAATCGTTCCGCTAGTCGGTTGCAACACGCCAGCTAAAATGTTCATTAACGTGCTTTTTCCCGCGCCATTCATACCTAAAAGGGCGTGAACTTCGCCCGGTTGGATATGGAAGTTCACGCCGTTTAATACGGTCACATCACCAAATGAATGAACGATTTGTTTCATGCGTAAACCGCTCATTGTTTTTTCACCTTTTCTTCAAGCGTCTTCATCCACGGCGAAACCGCAACATTCGATTGGCCCCAGCTTGTAATGTAGTTGTGCAGTTCGCCGATCGACACTTGCTCATCTGGTAAATCAGAACGTTTCACTAAATGCGGTTCAAGTGAATAAATATTTGGCGTTTGTTCGCCTGCAATTTTTTGATACGCAAAGCGCACTTGCACGCGTCCGACTTCCGCTGGGTCAGTTGCCGTTGTTGCGACCCATGGGCTATTCGGTTGTTGAATGAGTTGTAAATCTTCATCGCTTAAGTCGATGCCGTATACTTTAATTTCTGTTCGACCTGCTTGTTGAATGGCGCGCGTCGCTCCTTTAGCGAACTCATCCCACGTCGCAAAGACGGCGTCGATGTCGCCTTTATTCGGATATTTTTTCAAAATGGCTTCCATTTGTGTTTGTGTATCTAATGCAGTATTGGCGCTTGCCGTGCCGAATTTGGCGACTTCTTTTATGTTTGGATATCGTTTTTGAAACGCTTCATATATGACGTGGCGGCGTTCCATCGGCGTAAAGCCGCCGACCCAAATGGTGACGATTTCACCTTCACCGTTTAAATCTTCCGCTAACGTTTTTAACGTTTTCCATGCTAAGCTGTAATCGTCTTGGTCAATGACGGTGACACCTGGAATGTTTAAATCGTTATCGAATGCGACGACGTGAATGCCTTTCGCGAGCGCTTTTTCAACTGGCGCTTTTAACGCATCGGCGCGTCCGTGGTCTAATAAAATCGCATCGACGTTTTGGCTAATTGCTGTTTCGACGTACGATGCCATTTTCGTTAAATCGTTATCGGCGTTATAAATTTGCACGTCGCCTCCGAATTTCGCGACTTGTTCTTTTACCCCAGCGATATATTGTGATGAAAAGGTACCGATCGACATTTGCATAATGGCGGCAATTTTAATCGGTTTGTTTAATGCGGCTGGAATGTCCGCTCCTGTTGTTTCATTCGTTTGTTTCGTTTCTTCTTTCGGCTGCTCTGCCGGTTTTGAGACGGCGTCTTGTTCGTTCGTGCACCCGACTAATAGCGCGAATAAAAGCACGATCATTGCCCATATGTTTCTCATGCAAAAACCTCCTCAAATAATGTCGGTAGCTTCGTTTCATAATCGCCGAAAACGATGCCTTTTTCAGTAATAATGCCTGTAATAAGTTCATGCGGTGTGACGTCAAATGCCGGGTTGTAGACGTTCACATCTGGTGCGATGCGCACGCCTCCGATATGCGTCACTTCTTCTTTCGCCCGCTCTTCAATCGGGATATCGTCGCCTGTTTTCGTCTGTAAGTCGATTGTTGAAAGCGGGGCGGCGACGTAAAACGGAATGTTGAACGCTTTTGCCAAAATAGCTAAGCCGAACGTACCGATTTTGTTGGCGGTATCGCCGTTGGCGGCAATGCGATCGGCGCCGACGATGACTGCGGAAATATGTTTGGCTTTCATCGTTTGCGCTGCCATATTGTCTGTAATAAGCGTCACATCAACACCCGCTTCGGAAAGCTCCCATGCGGTCAGCCTTGCGCCTTGCAAGACCGGGCGTGTTTCACAAGCGTACGCATGAAGGGTGATTCCTTTTTCTTTCGCTAAATGAAACGGCGCAAGGGCGGTACCGTAGCGCGCCGTTGCAATCGCCCCCGCATTGCAAATTGTCATGATGCGGTCGCCGTCTTGAAACAAAGAAAGGGCATATTCACCGATGCGGCGGCAGACGTCTTCATCTTCAATTTGAATGCAAATTGCTTCATGAATGAGCGACGTTTTCGCTTCATTGACCGAGGTGGCGTTGACAACGCTTTTCATGAGCCGGTCAAGCGCCCAAAATAAATTGACGGCAGTCGGACGCGAGCTTGCTAAATAGTCGCGATCGCGCTTTAGTTTAGTATGAAATGTCGCTAAATCATCGGTTTCATATAATTTGGCTGCAAGTGCTAATCCGTAAGCGGCGGTCATGCCGATCGCTGGTGCCCCGCGCACTTTTAACGTGACGATCGCGTCCCACACGTCTTCTATATTTTTTAATTCTAAATATTCAGTCTTATGAGGCAACGCTTGTTGGTTTAAAATTGTAATATGCGTATCGTGCCATTGTACTGCTTTCATCATTTTCCTCCTAGCTGTTTACATGTGCGGTTTGTTCAACGAGACGTTTGAAATCATCGACACGAAGATTGTGTCGATGGACGATCAGCTCGCGTCCGAGACGAAGGGCATGGCGTTTCGCTTCGAGCCGTTGTTCAAGCGGCAATTCATCGAGGTCCGCCACATGCGCTAAACCGATCGTGCGGCGAATGACTTCGCAACCAGCAAAGCCGATTGCTTCCACGAGCGCATCGTTCATGATGTCGTCGAGCACGAAAGAAACGCGCGCATACGGTTCGTTGCTTTCTTGCCAACATGTTGTAAATGTGCGAACAAACACGTCCCACGTTTTTTCAATATGTGTAAAGAGCGGCTCGCATTCGCTTTCATGGCGAGCGAGGGCGTTTAATAGTAAATTGGCAAAAAAATTCCCTAAATCAAAGCCGATCGGACCGTAAAATGCAAATTCTGGATCAATTACTTTCGTGTCATCGTCGCTTGCGAATATGCTTCCGGTATGTAAGTCGCCATGAAGCAACACGTCTGCTTTTGTTAAAAAGAGCCGTTTCAATTTCGCTACTTCGCGCTTGAGTTCATCATCTTGCCAAAGCTGCTTGACATCGGCGCGCAGTTCTGCTTCAAAGTTGTTCGTGTCGTGGTCAAAAAACGGGTCGGTAAAGACGAGATCTTCCGTAATTTTACATAGTTCAGGGTTTGTAAATTGTTGGGCGAGCTTCTTTTTTTGTTGTTGATTCATGCCAAAATCAGACGTATAAAACGCCGTTTTCGCGACAAACTCGCCGATATGTTCAGAAAGCTTCGGAAATGTTTTTCCTTCGATCAGTCCACGACGTGCAATTTGTAAATGCGACAAATCTTCCATCACCGTAATCGCTAAAGTCTCATCGGAATAGTACACTTTTGGTACATACTGAGAGGCGTAGCTTGCGAATGTGCGCAACGCTTGGCTTTCAATTGTCGCTCGTTTTAATGTGAGCGGCCAGCTTTCTCCGACGACTTTCGCGTACGGCAACGCTTGTTTTATGATGATGCTGTCGTTTGTGCGTTCGTTGACGATGCGAAAGACGAGATTTAAGTTGCCATCGCCAATTTCTTGGCATGAAAGAAGGGCATCGGCGTCAAATAGCCCTAAGCGGACAGCGAGAGCGATCGCTTTTTGTTCTGTTAACGGTTCGTACATATGAATTCCCCCCTTGACATAAATAAAAAACCTCTTTCGCTGAACGAAAGAGGTTTGAAGTTTGCTTCGCACCTCTTATCTCTCAGCCTACTGCTGCAAGAATTAGCACCGTGCGTCATCGCCGGTTGCCGGGTTTCATCGGGCTCGTCCCTCCACCTGCTCTTGATAAGAGTGTTTATCTTTATTCGAATGTTTTGAATAGTGAAAACGTTTCGTGAATTCGCTTGATTTGAATCATACATCGCTTCTCGCTTGTTTGTCAATCTTTTTTTTCAAAAATTTTATACACGTCTGGGCGACGATCAGCAAAAATCGGGATGCGGGCGCGTACGCGTTGTACTTCGTTTATGTCGATCGTTGCCTTGATGACCGTTTCTTGTTCGCTTCCTTCCGCAAGAATATTTCCCCACGGATCGATAATCATCGAATGCCCAGCAAACGTGTTGTTCGGGTCTGATCCTGCACGGTTGCACGCGACGACGTAACATTGATTTTCGATCGCTCGCGCCATTAATAACGTGCGCCAATGATGAAGGCGCGAAAGGGGCCATTCCGCAACGACAAATAACACTTCCGCACCGTTTAGCGTATGCGCGCGAATCCATTCTGGAAAGCGAATGTCATAACAAATGACCCCCGCACACGTCGTTTCATCGAGCGAACATAGCCCGGTCGTTTCTCCCGCTTGTAAATATACATGCTCATCCATCAATTTAAACAAATGAAGTTTGTTATATTCACAAACGACATCGCCGTTTCGATGGACGATATACATCGTATTCGTTATGTTGTCCGCCACTTTTTTCGCGACCGATCCACCGACGATATGCACATGATACGTGCGGGCAAGTTCGGAAAGAAACGCTTTCGTTTGTTCGCCGTTTTCATCGGCAATATGAGCAAGTCTCGTTAAATCGTAACCTGTCGTCCATAGTTCAGGTAAAACGACGACATCGGCTTCTTTCGCGATTTGTTCCATGTAGCGCACGACTGTTTGTTTATTTTTTTCCGGTGCTCCAAACGCAATGTCCATTTGTACGCAAGCGATATTCATCTCATTCACCTCAAAAAAATTTTCTTTACATTTTGATTTTTACGATATATGATTCTTGACTAGAATTTCAACCTTTTTGTGAAGTAGGTGTGAAAAATGAAAACATTTCCGCAATCGAACTTGTTACAGCAACTTCCGAAGCAATTTTTTGCTTCGCTCGTGCAAAAAGTGAACGCAGTCATTGCCGAAGGGCATGATGTCATTAATCTCGGACAAGGAAATCCAGATCAGCCGACACCAGCGCACATTGTAAGCGCGATGCAACAGGCGGTAGCAAAGCCTATGTATCATAAATATTCACCATTTCGCGGCTATTCGTTTTTGAAAGAAGCAGTCGCGACGTTTTATAAACGCGAGTATGGCGTGACGATTGATCCTGAAAAAGAAGTCGCTATTTTGTTTGGCGGAAAAGCAGGGCTTGTTGAAATGCCGCTTTGCTTATTAAATCCGGGCGATGTTGTGCTCGTTCCTGACCCTGGTTATCCAGACTATTGGTCGGGGGTCGTGCTTGCGCGGGCGCGCATGGAAATGATGCCGCTACGGGCGGAAAACGGCTTTTTACCTAATTACGAGGAGCTAAACAAAGATGTCGTTCGCAAGGCGAAACTGATGTTTTTAAACTATCCGAACAATCCGACCGGCGCAACCGCAACGAAATCGTTTTTTCAACAAACCGTTTCGTTTGCTGAAAAACATCGTATCGGTGTTGTACACGATTTCGCATACGGAGCGATCGGCTTTGACGGGAAAAAGCCAGTAAGCTTTTTACAAGTCGAAGGGGCCAAAGACGTCGGCATTGAAATTTATACGTTCTCAAAAACGTACAATATGGCAGGATGGCGCATCGGTTTTGCGGTCGGTAACGAAAGCATGATCGAAGCGATCAACGTATTACAAGACCATTTATACGTCAGCATGTTCGGGGCGATTCAAGAAGCGGCAGCAGTCGCACTACTTGATTCGCAACAATGCGTCGCCGAGCTTGTCGCGACGTATGAAGCAAGAAGAAACACGTTCGTTCATGCATTGCGTGACATCGGCTGGAATGTGCAAGCGCCAGCAGGTTCGTTTTTCGCTTGGCTTCCGGTGCCAAACGGCTATACGTCGGAAACGTTTGCTGACCTTTTGCTTCAAAAAGCGCACGTGGCGGTCGCTCCGGGCATTGGGTTTGGCGAACATGGGGAAGGCTATGTGCGCACAGGGCTGCTCACAAGCGAAGCAAGACTTCAAGAAGCAGCGGAACGCATCGGGCGGTTGCAACTTTTTTAAAAAATCGTTGACAAAATCGGCATGTGCTGTCATAATTCGAATTAAATTTGTGAAAAACGAACTGTTTGAAAAATTTTATACATTGCGAATTCTTATCAAGAGTAGGTGGAGGGACGAGCCCGATGAAGCCCGGCAACCGACTTAACAAGTGTTAAGCACGGTGCTAATTCTCGCAGCAATGAGCTGAGAGATAAGAAGAGACGAACGATTGAGCCTCTTCTTATGAAGAGGTTTTTTATTTGTAAAGGAGTGGGAAGATGATTACCGCAACATATTTGATTCATGACGACAAAGACTTAGTGAAAAAAGCGGAAGGGATTGCGCTTGGATTGACTGTCGGGTCGTGGACCGATTTGCCGCAGCTTGAACAAGAGCAGTTGAAAAAACATAAAGGCGTTGTTCAGTCCATTGAACAGCTCGAAGAAGATGAGCGGGTCAATACGTTTTTTGGCAAAAGACTAAAGCGTGCCCTCGTGCGCATTTCGTATCCGAGCGTCAATTTTAGCGCCGATTTTCCAGCGATTTTGACGACGACGTTTGGAAAATTGTCGCTTGACGGAACGATTAAACTTGTTGATTTAACGTTTTCTGACGAACTGAAGCGTGCGTTTCCGGGCCCGCGCTTTGGCATTGACGGCATACGCGAAAAGCTTGGCGTTTTTGACCGTCCGCTTGTGATGAGCATTTTTAAAGCGGTCATTGGGCGTGATTTACAATACGTCACCGAACAATTAAAACTACAAGCGCTCGGTGGGGTCGATCTCGTGAAAGACGATGAAATTTTATTTGACAATGACTTAACGCCGTTTGAAAAGCGCATTGTCGCAGGAAAACAAGCGCTACAAGAGGTGTACGAACAAACAGGGCATCGAACGTTATATGCGGTCAATTTAACAGGTAAAACGTTTGAACTAAAAGACAAAGCGAAGCGTGCGGCGGAGCTAGGGGCGGACGTGTTGTTGTTTAACGTGTTTACATACGGACTTGACGTGTTGCAAGCGCTTCGTGAAGACGATGACATTCGCTTGCCGATTATGGCACATCCGTCGTTTAGCGGCGCGATCGCCTCATCGCACGTATATGGAGTTAGCTATGCGCTTCTTCTTGGAAAACTATTGCGCATGGCCGGGGCGGATTTTTCGCTTTTCCCATCACCGTATGGAAGTGTCGCGCTTGAAAAAGAACAGACGGTTGCGATTGCCCATGAACTTACGAAAGAAGAACCGTTTTTACGCACATTCCCTGTGCCATCCGCCGGCATTCATCCGGGGCTTGTGCCGCTTTTAGTGCGCGATTTTGGCATCGACTCCGTCATTAACGCAGGCGGCGGAGTGCATGGTCATCCGAGCGGGGCAATTGGTGGCGGGCAAGCGTTTCGTGCCGCAGTTGATGCGGTGCTTGCTGGTCGTTCGCTTCATGATGCGGCAAAAGAAAACGAAGCGTTACAACAAGCGCTTGATTTATGGGGGAGCGCTTGATGAAGCCAATTATTTTTTGCGACTTTGATGGAACGATTACGTTAAACGACAACATTATTGCGCTTATGAAACAGTTCGCTCCGCCCGAGTGGGAGGCCATCAAAGATGACGTACTTGCGCAAAGATGTTCCGTACAACAAGGTGTCGGACGTATGTTTTCGCTATTGCCGACGACGCTAAAAGAAGACATCGTGCAATTTTTGCTTGACACTGCCCGCATTCGCGACGGATTTTCCGACTTTGTCGCATTTACAAACGAACGGGAAATTCCGCTTTATATCGTGAGCGGCGGCATCGACTTTTTCGTTTATCCGCTGTTAGACGGACTTGTTGAAAAAGAGCGCATTTTTTGTAACAGCGCTGACTTTAGCGGAGAAACGATTCACATTACGTGGCCGTATGCGTGCGATGAACATTGCAAAAATGAATGCGGGTGCTGCAAGCCGTCGCTTCTTCGTAAACTCGCGCCAAAAGGGGCAAAAACGATTGTGATTGGCGATTCCATTACCGATTTAGCGGCGGCGAAACTAGCCGATTACGTCATCGCGCGCGACTTTTTGCTTGAAAAATGCCGGGAGCTTCATTTGCCACATACACCGTTCACGACGTTTTATGATGTCATTGACGCGTTACAAGAAAGCGAGGTGATCGTGTGAGACAAAAAAAATGGGAAGAACTTGCGGAAGTGAAACGAGAACTAGCGGAGCGCGACTGGTTTATGGGAACGAGCGGCAACTTGTCGCTAAAGGTGAGCGATGAGCCGCTTACGTTTCTTGTGACCGCTAGCGGAAAAGATAAACGAAAAGAAACAGCAGAAGACTTTTTACTCGTCGGTGCGGACGGACAGCCAGCCGAAGCGACGCATTTAAAGCCGTCAGCTGAGACGCTTCTTCACGTTAAAATCTACAATAAAACGAACGCTGGTTGTGTGCTTCATGTCCATACCGTTGACAATAACGTTATTTCCGAATGGTACGGTGACGAAGGGGAAGTCGTTTTTACAAATCAAGAACTCATTAAAGCGTTCGGATTATGGGAAGAAGATGCGGCATTTCGTATTCCGATTATTCCGAATTTCGCCCATATTCCGACGTTAGCGGATGCGTTTGCGAAACATGTGCACGCGGACGCCGGAGCGGTACTTATTCGCAACCACGGCATTACCGTATGGGGAAAAGATGCGTTTGAAGCGAAAAAGTTTTTAGAAGCATGCGAGTTTTTATGTCAATATTATGTGAAACTACTACTTTTAAAACGATAAGGGGGAGTATGTATGGCAGTTATTAAAGTGCGCAACACAGGTGAAGTGATTGAAGGAAAGGAAAACGTCGCTACGTTTTTAAATAAGCAAGGGGTGTTGTACGAACATTGGGATGCAAGTAAACTTCCAACGCATCTTCAAAACAAATTTGTATTAACAGACGAAGAAAAGGCGGATATTTTAGCGACGTTTCAAACAGAAATTGAAGATTTAGCGAAGCGTAGAGGGTACCAAGCGTGGGACGTCGTCGCCTTGTGCGAACAAACGCCAAATTTAGAAGAGCTATTGAAAAAATTTGAACAAGTGCATACGCATACAGAAGATGAAGTGCGTGCAATCGTTGCTGGCCATGGCATTTTCGTCATTAAAGGGGACGAAAATACAGGCTACTTTGACGTTGAACTTGAAGCAGGGGATGTCATTTCTGTACCAGAAGGAAACCCGCATTTCTTTACGTTAATGGACGATCGCCAAGTCGTCGCGGTGCGGTTGTTTATTGATCCATCTGGCTGGGTGGCACATCCGTATGAAGAAAAAGAAGGGGCGTAACGCTCCTTCTTTTTAAAATGCTTCAATTAAAAACACCATAACGAGCAAACCGATAATAAACGCATACGTCGATGATTGTTCGTTTCCGTCGCCATGGCTTTCAGGGATTAACTCTTTATAAATAATAAACAACATCGCACCAGCCGCAAACGCTAATCCGTACGGAACGAGCGCGTCGACGACGGACGTTAAATAAAAGCCGATGATGGAGGCGACGAGCTCGATCATTCCCGTCCCGGTTGCCATGAAAAACGCTTTTCCTTTTGATATATGTTGGTTAAATAAAAAAAGCGCAACGAGCAATCCTTCAGGTGCATTTTGAAAGCCGATCGCAAGCGCAATTAAATCCCCGATATGATTTTGTTCCCCCGAGGCATAACTCACGCCAACAGATAAACCTTCTGGAATGTTATGAAGCGTAATCGCCGTAAGGACAAGCAGCGCTTTTTGATCCATTTTGATGCCGCTTTTTGTATGTGCTAAGTCGATATGCGGTACGATGTTTTCAAGAAGTGTCAGCGTAAACACCCCAAAGCACAATCCAACCGCAAGAGACAAAAACGTGCCAGAAGAAAGTGACTCAGGAATTAACCCAAGCATCGATGCCGCCATCATAACACCAGCTGTAAAAGCGAGCAACATGTCGCGCCGTTTGTGCGTTAATGAGCGCGACAAAAATAAAATCGGAACAGCGCCAGCTCCTGTCGCTAGCGCCGATAACGTGCTTCCGATGAGCATATCGACCATCATTCCACCTCCTGTCGTAAAGGAAGACGAACGGTAATCGTCGTTCCTTTCTTTTCTATGCTATGAATGTCGATTGTCCCTTCATGCATATCGATGATACGTTTACAGACGACGAGCCCAAGTCCTGTTCCCGTTTGTTTCGATGTGACAAACGGTTGAAACAGTTTGTGTTTTACGTCGTTTGGAATGCCGCATCCATTGTCCGTCACTTGCAGCATCGCCCAGTCGTTTTGTTTCGTCAGCGAAATCGTTAGCTCACCTCCATCGGTCATCGCTTCGATCGCATTTTTTGCTAAATTTAAGACGACTTGTTTTAAATGATCTTTTGAACAACGAATCGGAAGTGGTACATCGGCACGTTGAAACGTATAGACGACGTTATGTAAATGCGCTTGCGACTCAATCATCGGATGAATGCTTTGCACAATATAGTTTAAATCACACGTTTCAAGTTTTTGTGCCGTCGGTTTGCCGAGAATTAAAAATTCGTTCACAATATCGTTAATGCGTGTAATTTCATTTTGAATGACGGAAAAATAAAGTTGTGATTCGTTATCTTTATGTTTTTCACTTAATAGTTGAATAAATCCTTTAATGCCAGCGAGTGGGTTGCGAATTTCATGCGCCGTGCTTGCGGCGAGTGTGCCGACAAGTTCGAGTTTTTGTGCTTCGGTCTCTATGCGTTCAAGCATCGTTTGCCGTTTTAATAGCCAATATTGAATCAGTAGCCAAACAATATGGATGGCGACGATCAGCAATAAGATGTATGGAAGGGATGTTTGCACATTTTGTTTCATCGTTACGTGCGGCACGTTCGCTTCAATTATCCATGGTGCATAATTTAAATGAACCGTCACCGTTTGTTGTGATGGGCGAATGTCGTTTGTTGCCAACAACATCGTTCCACGCTCATCATATAAACGAAACGATGCGCCTTGGTCAATGATTTTCATCCGTTTTTTTATGTAATCCATACGTAATTCCGCCACAAAAAAACCGACTGTATCACTTGTTTTTTCATCGACAATCGGTGTGACGATCGTTGTTGTATGATCGCTGTCAATGACCGTTTGTTTTGTCGTTTTCGCCAATCGCATCGCTGAACTTGTACTTTCAGAAAAAAACGATATGTGATGAAAACGAACGTCTTGTTTTTCTATTTGTTGCAACATGTCGTTTATGTCTTTTTCGCTTAACATCGCCATATGTTTGCTAACCATAAACGCTAACGTCTCGAGTTTTGTCGTTGTCTCCGCAAGAAAGCGATCGAGATCGTTTTTATGTATATTCGCAAACAAGCGCGTTCCTTCAAGCAATTGTTGTTGCTGTTGTTCATCTTGCCAAAGCACAATCCACGCGCTTCCTACAAGGCATGGGATCATAACAAGCAAGATGTACAACCATCGTCTCATTCTCTCTCTCCCCATATATGCTCCCTCAACAAAACAAAATTCAAGGAATATTATAACATAAAGATGAAAAAAAGACTGAGAAAATGAAAAAACCCCGCCAAAATTGGAGGGGGTTTTGTTATGTTGTAGAGTATGGAAATATGTTCCAATCAAAAATCGGTTTACATAAAAAAAAAAAAAATGGTATGATCACATAAAAATTAAAACAACAACACATTGTCAGGGGGAGCGGGTTTGGTATGAGTAAAATGTTTACGGGAGGAAAAAGACAGGTTCCTAATTTGGGACGATTTATTTTTTTATGTATTATCATGTTATATTTCATTTTTAGTAGCAATACGTATGCTTATGAGTTATTTGGTGGGAAATATAGGAACCCAAACTCATTAAAATATTGGATTGATTCGTCGGTTATCCAAGCTGGTTATGAAGCGAGAGCGGTTTATGGTTCAGAAGCGTTTGATAGTTCTTCTCTTATTGGTACGACTAGAACGTACGATGATTCCCAAGCTAACTACAAATGGTGGGCTAGTACGAAGGACATGGGTTCTGTCGTTGCCGATTGCATCAACTATAATGTGAACTGGCTAGGACAAGTGACTGCTTGTTGGGACTGTACATACGATAAGTCGCAGTTGAGAATTTATTTACCGGGTTTTCAAAAGTTATCTTGGGTTCAAACGAGAGAAACGACAGCTCATGAGATAGGGCATGCTTTAGGATTAGATCATGAAGATGATGTTCGTGCTATCATGCTTTCGAAAGGTTTTCTAAATGATGAGTATCCACAAAATGATGATTGGAATGGAATAAATGCTATCTATTAGCGGAAAGGGAGTGGCTTAATGAAAAAGATTGCTTTTCTTTTATTTTCGATTTTACTTTTATACGCTTGTAACAATATAGAGTCTCGATTGAGTAATGTACATACAAAACATGTCCATAGTGAGTCAAAAATAATAGATGAGTATGATTATTTAGGAGAAATGGAGAATGATAGTGAAGTTATTTTAATTGGTACGAAGAAAAAAGGAGAGAGTCATTTTGATAAAGACGGCGATATGGTGACGGGTTTTTATACAATCAGTGACGTCGAAATCAAAAAAGTTTTCAAAAATGAGAAAGGATACGAGTTAGATAAAGGGAATGTTATCAAAGTTATCGAAAATGGCGCGTTTGATAAAGAAACAAATACATTGTATGGTTCAGCAGGGTATCAGTTGATGAAGGATAATAAAAGCTATCTTTTGTTTTTAAGAAAAAGTACGACACATGATGAGTATACAATCAAAGGTGTATATTATGGAAAGGTGCCGTTAGCTAGTAATCAAATCGAATACGACGGTCATTTGAACAGTAGTAAGCAAGCAAATAATAAACAAATAGAAAAACTAAACCGAATATTTGAAGAGGCAAGAAAAAAATATAAAGAATAAAGATGGTGAGACTATGAACCCCCGCCAAATGGACGGGGGTTTTGTTATGCCGACTGTTTTTGTTTCGTTTTATGTTCGCTTTGTTGTTTAAGAAGTAGCGGATAAAACAACAAGCTGCTTGCAAGCAAGGCGATGCCGAGTAAAAATGTTTTCATGTCAGCCGTGCCTGCTTTCACAAGCCAAATGGAATAAATAGTCGCAAGGACAGCGATGATGCCGTCTGTCATTCGTTGTTGCGTCGTTTCATACGTTTCGCCTGTCCAGACAAGCTTCAATTGGAAGACAGAAGCGATGAAATACGGAACGAGATATGATAACGTCGCAATGTAAATAACGAAATCAAATGCGGCCGCCATTGAGTTTGAAATCGTTGAAAAAATAAATAATTGGGCAATCATATTTGAGACGATTAAAGAAAAACGCGGCATGCCTTTGTTGTTTTCTTGTAAAAAGGCACGAATAAATAATCCTTGTTTTGCCGCTTGATACGGCACTTCGGCACTTAAAAAAATCCAGCCGAGCGTTGAGCCGATTAAACTAATTAAACCAAGTCCTGCCAAAAGCTGCGCTCCGATTGGACCTAATACAGTACCGATCGCATCAACAAGCGGCTTTTCAGACTGAATAAGCGTCTCTTGTTTTAATAGTCCCATCACAAGTACGCTAATGCCAATATAAATGGCTAAAGCAATGAATAGTCCGACAATCGTTGCGCGTTTGACATCGCTTTGTTTTCGGGCACGCGAAGCAAAAACGATCGCTGATTCAATGCCGATAAACGCCCAAAGCGTGCTTAACGCGACGTTGTTAATTTGCGAAAGCAATCCGAGCGTATGACCTGCTTCATCGTAACGTGGAGCAACAAACGGTTGGAGATAGCTTTTTTCAAACGCAAACAACGCGATGACAATAAAAAGGAAAAAGCCGAGCACTTTCGTTGCCGTTGCGACAAAGTTCAACTTTCCGGCACTTTCTGCTCCTTGTAAAATGATCGCATGCATCATCCATAAAAGTGCGGTGCAGACGAGAAACGTGAGCAGGTTGCCAAGTTTTAATGTAAATGAGCCAACAGAGAAGACGACATGTCCGCTCGTTAAAATAGGGAAAAACGTTGATAAATAACTAGCAAACGTCGTAATGATCGCTACGTTTCCTGCGACGTTTCCGATCCAATATCCCCAAGAAGACATAAAGCCGGACAAAACGGATGCGTTTGAGCCTTTTGGAAACAGCTCTTTCGCATAAATTTGCGGTCCGCCGTTTAATTCAGGTTTACGAATCGCTAAGTTGCCAAAAATTATCGCAATCATAAGTACGCCCGCGCCCGTCAATAGCCAACCGAGCAACACGCCAGCAGGGCTTGCCGCTTCTGCAAGTGAACGAGGAAGCATAAAAATGCCAGAGCCGACCATATTCCCGACAACGAGCCCCGTCAATAACCAAAAGCCGAGTTTTTGTTGTTTCATGTTGTTCATCCTTTCATGCATAATATAATAGCGAAAATATAATGGCGAAGCGGTAGAGCGCTGTTAAAAGCGGGCGTGATAAATAAAAAAGTGCACCCTAAGTTTTCAACGGGTGCACAATATATGACACATCCGCATCAAACTTAAGATCGATAGCTCTCCACCGCATGCGCGATGACAGTCCTGCACCTATTCGGTCACAGGCCCAGCTTATAGCGCCAGAGCACGCTATAAACTTCGGCGACAAATCCTTTCATCTCACTTCATCGACGTCTCTGCGTCTCCATGAAACTACTATTATTTGCCGCGACCTCTATCTCATCTTAGTTGACGAGAAAGATTTCGTATGCAATTGACGTTACTATCGTACAAAAATCTTTTCCTTTCGTCAACGAAAAAATTTTTAGCACATATTTACAAGAAGGGAACGGAATATATGGTTCTGTTTTTTCATCCAATCGTAAAAATATATTAAAAATTTTGATAAAATATATTTGAGATCCCACTTCTTTCGTGATTATCTTTACATCTTATTGCATGGTTCTCTTATGAACAT
>NZ_MQAD01000030.1:0-8289 GCF_001996285.1 Anoxybacillus kestanbolensis
CCTATTCACAGCCATTTAGGTTACAGAACTCCACAAGAAGTAGAAGATCAAGCACGTCAGTCAGCATAACGAGTTAACTTTTTTCTGTCCAATATATTGACTCAGGTCCAAGGTGTTTGGGATGTTGGATGTATATATATTTAAAGACTGGAAGTTTTGCGAAAAAGAAATGAATGAGAGCATCATCACCAATCAAGAACGGAGGTATATACAGAATTACGGAAATGGTAGAGAATCTATACTTTCTTTGCTTTTAGTAAAGTCTGTTTTAGGAAAAGTCGAAGTTTGGAGAGATGAAAGGGGGAAACCTTTTTTAGTAAATGATGAACGATTTGTCAATTGGTCTCATAATGAAGATTATTGGGTATTGGCGGTTAGCAGAGAAGGACCTGTTGGTGTGGATATTGAATCGCTAGGTATAGATTATCAAGAAGAGATGTATGGTTGGATTTTACATGATGAGGAAAAAGAACGAATGAAACAGGGGGTGAAATTCTCTGAAATATGGACAAGGAAAGAGGCCTATGTGAAGTATCTGGGGTTGGGAATGAATGAAGAGATGAATAAGTGGAGTTCTTTTGATAAGGATTTTATAAAGTCTTTTAAATTTAAGAATGCTGTTATTAGTGTATGTGCTGAAAAGATTGACAAGATCAATGTATATGTAGACGGGTATATAACAGAGGACGGGGAGGAGATCCATAGCGAGGTTCAATGGTATAAGTTTCGTAGAAAAAACAGGATGATCTAATAGATTCAAGTTGAGTTTCCGACACATCACATCATGAATAGAAGACCGCTTTTCTGCCGTAGGCGGCAAGATTTTTCTTGCCGCCCCGGCATGCTAGAAGCATGCCGATTCCGAACGTAAAACGCATGACAGACAAATTCATTTGTCTGATGGCGTTTTCGTTCGGAGAAGTGGCAGAAAAGCTTGTTTATGTCCGAAAATTAAATAGATCCACATACGAATATCTGCCTTATGGAGGTAGGACAGATAATTTTTTATGCAGGCGTATTGCAAAAAGCATAATGGATACATAAATACACATCAAAAATCACCACCTTGGTGGAGATCATATATAGTGATCACCAAGTTGTAGATAAATTTGGAAATAAAAAATTTAAAAAGTAAAATCCCTTGTAACTCAAGTTTTTTTCCTCTTCCAAAGGAATTTAAATGAAAAATGTAAAATACTTATATCCAACTACATATATTGCAGTAGTTGCGGTGAAACAAAATGATATTCTCTTGTACCTTATAGGAGGAGGGATCTTCGGCTTTTTCTTAGGAACCGTGCCTGAAGCAGGAATCTCTACCTTGTTAGGAGGTATTCAGGCCGTATTAGTTGCGATCTTTAGCCAGTTATCAAACATTTTGAAAAAGATGGAGGATAAAAAGTAGTGAAGCACCAAGATCCAAACGGCATAGAACCGATTATGAAAGATCTTGGCAACACATTCTTGCAAAAAATCATAAGGGAGAGAATCATGAAAAGGTTAACAAATTATGCACATGTGATAAGTTTGGTTGTTATGGTTCTGTTGTTTTCCCCATCATCAAAACAAGCGCAGACGAACTTATTATTTGATGAGCGTTTACATGGAAAAATTGTGTTATTCGTTGACAGTCCAAAGGCATATGTGAACAATGAAGTGGTTCAACTCGACTCAGGAAATGAAAATGTTGTTCCCCTTATTAAGAATGAACGCATTCTTGTGCCCATTAGGTTTATTTCTGAGAATCTAGGTGGAGAGGTGTCTTGGAAGCCAGAAAGGGAATCGATCGTTATTATCCATGCAGACAATTATATTGAGTTAACGATTGGAGATAAATTTATGGGGATTAACGGTATGGCAAAAGAACTAGATACCTCTCCTGAAATGATTTCAGGAAGAGTCTATTTGCCTTTGAGAGCCGTTGCTGAGGCTTTAAGTAAACAAGTTTTTTGGGAGAATGGACTGATTATTATTAGTGAACATAAGTTTGAAAAAGAGGGGAACGAAGATTTAATCAGCAGTTTAATAGCTTTGTTAAAGGTGGAAAAGCCAGTCGTTCAAAAACCAGTCGTTCAAAAACCGCAGCCACCCAAAGATCAATATCCTGTCATGTTGGAAACCAAAGGACCAGGGACTGCGCTTCTAAATGGAGGGTACGTGTATTACAACGATGGATTTGCTTTAGGGAATGGGCTTTATAGGTTTCCATATGGCAATGAAAAAAGTAAAAAAATCTTAACGAAAGATGCGACTGCATCTATGAATATTCAAGGTGATTGGATTTATTATGTTGTACCTAATGCATCAGGTTCGTCGGAAAATAAAAACCCGATTAAAAAAATCAAGAAAACAGGTTCCAAACCGGTTACGATTACCAAAGATGATCCAATAGTGGAAATGGTTGTTGATGGTGAATGGATATATTATACTTCCTTTAAGCATGATAAGAAAAAAGTGACATTAAACAGAATAAAGACGAATGGAACGAGCAAAAAAGTTTTATTAGAGAACTACTATGACTATGATAATCGTAATATAAGCGATTCTAAAAAAGGGGATATTCGGAATATTCATGTCCATAAAGGATATATTTATTTTCTGCGGCTCATTCCATGCGGATATGGAAAAGAGTGTAGTCGAATATACCGCATGAAAACAGATGGTTCGGGCATGGGGGTTATAAACAAAGAAGAGTACGCCGTTCGAATGCAAATTGCCAATGGGAAAATCTATTATAGCCGCTTTCCTGAGGAGTTAAGAGATGATCGAACGAGCCCGGCACCTATTGATCTTTATACCATGACCTTAAACGGGAAAAACCCTACGAGAATAAGTAAGAATGTGGCCGGTTATGAGATTTACTTTATTGAAGAGTATAAGGTTCATGGGGATTGGATTTATTTTGGTCTCGATTATGTGTATAAGATGAGAACGGATGGTTCTTTTGTCACAAAGCTTACCGACGAAGTGAGAGCTCCTTTTCGTTTTAATGTGGTTGGGGAGTGGCTATATTTTCGAACGACTACAAACGCGCATCGTGTCAAAATAAATGGCAAAGGTTACGAGATGTTGCATTGGTAAATAAAAAATTGTATAAATAAGGAAGCGATCATCAAAAATTATCATGAGGTAGGTCATGATCCAAAATGTTGCATCAGTCTCAGCGTGAAACGGAGGACGTCATTCATGAAAAAATGGGTCTATTTCATTTTATGTTTAGGGTGGTTAACCGCGTGTTCAATGAATGGAAAAAGTGAGCCGGCTCCATCCAAACCGACCGCACCAATTGAGGTTACATTTAAAACCATCCCTGAAGTCATTCAAGCAAATCAGCCGACTACCCTTCAGGTTGTGGTTAAACAAGGAAATGATGCAGTAGAGGATGCAAGTGATGTTCAATTTGAGGTATGGAAAAAAGGACAAGAGAAACATCAAATGATCCCTGCTAAACATCAAGGAAAAGGGGTATATGCTGCTGAAAAGACGTTCGACAGTGAAGGGATTTATTTCGTCACCTACCATGTAACAGCAAGAAATATGCATAGCATGAAACAAGTGGAACTTACGGTTGGAGAAATCAATAAAAACGAGCAAGAAGAGGGCAAGGATCCAGCAGCACAGAACCAATCCGACCATTCCCATGATCATCATGGATTAACAATCCAGTTATCACCAACGGAAACAGGTAAAGATCAAAACACCGTATTCAAAATCAACGTGCAACACGAAGGAAAACCTTTAACGAATGCTCATGTAACGTTGGAATACTGGACTGGACAAGAAGAGAAGCATACCTATGTTGATGCGAAGGAACAGTCAGCAGGAGAATATGTAGCGAATATAAAACTGTCGAGCGTTGGAGACTATCATTTCCGGGTTCATGCTATCAAAGGCGAGTTACATGATCACAAAGTCATTCATGTTCACGTGAAATGATAAAACGAATGAAAAGAGGGTGACCGATCGGGGTCACCCTCAAAACGTTTATTAGTCTACTTTTAATACAACGCGACCGTTAATTTGTCCTTTTAGCATGCGATCGAAGACTTCGTTGATTTTTTCGAGCGGTTGTACTTCAACAATTGTTTTAACTTTTCCTTCTGCGGCGAATTGAAGCGCTTCTTGTAAATCTTTAAGAGTACCAACAATGGAACCGATGATTTTAATGCCGTTTAAGACTGTATCGAAGATTGGTACAGGCATTTCTTCTGGTGGCAATCCAACAAGCACGCACACTCCGCCGCGACGGATGGATTTATAGGCAGATTCAAACGCAGGTTTAGAAACTGCTGTGACAACAGCTGCGTGCACACCGCCTACTTTTTCTTTCATAAATTGGGCTGCATCTTCTTTTAGAGGGTTTACAACAAGATCCGCGCCAAGTTCTTTTGCTAATTCGAGTTTTTCATCGCCTAAATCAACAGCGACAACGTTGAGTCCCATTGCTTTCGCATATTGCACAGCAACGTGGCCAAGACCGCCAATTCCGTAGATCGCTACCCACTCGCCTGGTTTAGCGCCAGTCACTTTCAATGCTTTATATGTTGTAACTCCAGCACAGAAAATTGGAGCGGCTTCTTCAAATGATAAATTATCTGGAATTTTTACAACATAATCAGCAGCAGCACGGCAATATTCTGCATAGCCGCCATCAACGGAATAACCAGCGTTTTGTTGTTGTTCGCATAATGTTTCTTGTCCGCTTAAGCAGTAATCGCAATGTCCGCAAGCAGAATATAACCAAGGAATACCCACGCGGTCACCGACTTTTAAATGAGTGACGCCTGGTCCTACTTCTTCAACAATTCCTACCCCTTCATGTCCAGGGATTAACGGAAGTTTTGGTTTGACTGGCCAATCGCCATGTGCAGCATGCAAGTCAGTATGGCATACGCCGCATGCTTTAATGCGAACTAATACTTCGCCGTAAGAGATGGTTGGTTTTTCGACTTCTTTGATTTTTAAAGGTTCTTTAAATTGTTCGACGACAGCTGCTTTCATTGCAATTCCTCCTAGTTGATAGGGAATTATTTACTGCATAAATTATTTGCTGTATCTGCATGAAATTATTACTACATCTGCATATAAAAATTTACCATGTCTAATGTATGTGAAAAAGATCGCATAGACGATATTCAAAAATGTGTAAAAAACATTTGAAAAAAGTGTTAAAAAATAAAAAAACTACTTGAAAACGTTTTATTCATTGCTCAAAATCAGCTATAATGAAAGTGAGTAATCACTCACAAAAAAATGGGGGAATGAAGATGTCCAAAGAAGTTTGTATTCGAGTAGAAAACGTATCGAAAAGTTTCGGGAAAAAGCAAGTCATCCAAGATGTCACGTTCGAGATTTATAAAGGGGAAATTTTTGGGATGCTCGGTCCATCAGGGGCAGGGAAAACAACGATTGTCAAGATGATGGCAGGGATTGATGAAGCGAGCAAAGGAACGATTTTTGTGTTCGATACAAAAATGCCCCATTTACAAATGATGAAACGAATTGGGTTTATGGCGCAGTCGGATGCGTTATATAACGATTTAACCGCATTAGAAAACTTACAATTTTTTGCGATGATTTATGGATTAAAAGGATCAAAGCAAAAGAAACGAATCGAAGAAGTAGCTGAGCTTGTCAATTTAACGAACGATTTAAAAAAGCCTGTTCATGCGTATTCAGGGGGAATGAAACGACGTTTATCGCTTGCAGTTGCGCTTCTTCACAACCCGGATTTACTCATTTTAGATGAACCGACGGTAGGAATTGATCCTGTGCTTCGTCAAGCCATTTGGGAGGAATTACGACGGATCCAAGAAAAAGGAACGACGATTGTTGTCACGACTCATGTAATGGACGAGGCGGAGAAATGCCAGCGCCTAGCGATGATTCGAGATGGGCGTCTGATAGCGGTTGGAAGTCCGGAAGATTTGAAAAAAGAAACCAATTCTCGAACGATCGAAGAAGCCTTTTTATATTTTGGAGGTGCGCGCGCATGAGAATTCAAGCGATTGTGATTCGAATTATTCGCCAATTTTTTCGCGATAAACGGACGCTTGGATTAATGGTTTTTGCTCCGATGTTTGTGCTGCTTTTATTAAACCTTATTTTTAATGGGGAAGAGTATAAAGCAACGATTGGAGTAGATGAAACGGTTCCGTCCGTCATGGTAGAGAAATTGGAAAAACAAAACATCACTGTTCAAACATTGACAGCGAAAGAAGCGAACCGCCAACTTGAAAAACAACAACTGGATGCATCTATCGAGATGGATGGTCAAACGTTAAACGTGAAGCTGGAGGGAAGCGATCCTACGGTCAATAAAGCCGTCATGGCATCGATTCAAAAAGCGTTTCAACCATTAGCACCACAAGCGCAATCGATTCAATTAAAAACGACGTATTTGCACGGTTTTGAAGATATGGAGTTATTCGATTACTTCGGTCCTGTTTTGATTGGCTTTTTTATTTTCTTTTTCGTTTTCTTAATCGCAGGTGTATCTTTCTTGCGCGAACGTACAAGCGGAACATTGGAGCGTTTGTTGGCCACTCCGTTAAAACGTTGGGAAATGGTCGTTGGGTATATTATCGGCTTTGGGATTTTTGCAACGCTTCAAGCCAGTTTGATTTCTTGGTTTGCGATTGATATTCTTGATATGGTCATGGAAGGCTCATTCTTTTATGTTTTGCTTATTACGTTTTTATTAGCGATGACCGCTTTAACGTTAGGAACATTGCTGTCGGCATTTGCGAATAACGAGCTGCAAATGTTGCAGTTTATTCCGCTCGTGGTTGTACCGCAAATCTTTTTTTCCGGCTTATTTAATTTAGATACGATGTCCGAATGGCTTCGTTCCCTTAGTGTCGTGATGCCGTTGAAATATGGGGCCGATGCGCTTCGGGAGATTATGATTCGCGGAAACGGATGGAATGCGATTGCAAACGATGTATATGTCTTGCTTAGCTTTTCTTTCCTCTTTGCTATACTGAATGTAGTCGCCTTGAGAAAATATCGAAAGTTGTAAGGGAGAAATGGTTGATGGACGAACAACAATGGATTGCAAACTTGTTAAAAGAAAACGACCGAGACGCGAAGTTAACCGAAAAACAGATAAAAATTTTACAAGCAGCGGTTGAAACGTTTGCGGAAAAAGGGTATGCTTCTACATCAACAAGTGAAATTGCGAAAAAGGCAGGGGTAGCGGAAGGCACGATTTTCCGTCACTACAAAACAAAAAAAGATTTGCTGTTAGCCATCGTTATTCCGACATTAACAAAAGTGATTGTTCCGACTGTGGCAAAAGAATTTGCCAAAGATGTATTTGAAAATCAATACGAAAGTTATGAAGATTTTTTGCGAGCGTTAATAAAAAATCGATATCATTTTATCAAAAAAAACTTGCCGCTTGTGCGCATTTTTTGGCAAGAATTCGCCTTTCATCCAGAAATAAAAGAAGAATTTCAAAAGGCATTTACAGAAAACGTTTATCAACGATTTAAAGAAATGGTGGAACAGTTCCAAGAAAAAGGCGAAATTGTTGAATTGCCTACCGCTTCCATTATTCGCATGACGATCACCACCATTGGCGGTTTTTTCTTGACTCGTTTTGTGATTATGCCAGAACATGAGTGGGATGATGAAGTAGAAATCGAACGCACGATTCAATTTTTAATGAATGGATTACGGAAAAGATAAATCTCCCGCGAACCATGCGGGAGATTCTTTTATTATTTCTCGTTCATTTTCGCGGATTGATTCCTTCGTTCGATCGGCTCCTGATTAAAATAAAGCGAAGACTTCTATTTAATGTAAGGCAAAAATTAAGAAAAACTATATGAGTCTCCGACATATCTCATCATGAATAGAAGACCGCTTTTCTGCCATAGGCGGCAAGATTTTTCTTGCCGCCCCGGCATGCTCGAAGCATGCCGATTCCGAACGTAAAACGCATGACAGACAAATTCATTTGTCTGATGGCGTTTTCGTTCGGAGAAGTGGCAGAAAAGCTTGTTTATGTCGGAAAATTAAGCTTATCATATATAGATGTTGAATTCACTATAAATATAGTATAAAATTTCTAAATATGTTTACTATTCGCTTATTTTTTTGATATATATACATCCAAATTGGCATTTTAACCTCTGATTCACACAGCACACCCCATGCGGCGTAACACCTCATCCGGGTGTTGTAGAACGTACTGTTCAAAGCGAGTAATGGATTGGGCAATGTCATTTTGATCCTTGTGAAAAACGTTGGCAATCACTTCATCTTTCAACCACTTCCACAGCA
>NZ_MQAD01000031.1:0-12119 GCF_001996285.1 Anoxybacillus kestanbolensis
GTTCAAGCGGCAAATGACGTACAAATGTGCATGGCATGGGATCGAGTTGATCGTGGCGGATCGGTTTTATCCGTCAAGCAAAATGTGCAGCTGTTGCGGTCATGTAAAAGAGAAGCTTTCTTTATCCGAACGGACGTATCACTGTGAAGCTTGCGGGATAGAAATGGATCGTGACCTCAACGCAAGCATCAACTTAAAAAACTATGCCAAGTAAAGCACAACATGTACCCATCCGTTAGTGGGGAAGTGAAGCCTTCGGAGCGCCAAAGAAACGAGAGTAGCGTTTCGCGAAATCGGGCGCGATGAACAAGGAAGGAAACAGTCTTGTAAGTTTTCTGTAACGGAAGAGTGATGTTTCGCGGACTATATACAGCAGCCTCAGGCATGCTTTCACAACAACGCCGCATCGAGATGATGACGAACAATATCGCAAATGCGAATACGCCGGGCTACAAAGCTGATCAAGCATCGTTGCGAGCTTTTCCAGAAATGTTGATGCACCGCATTCAAAAAACAACGATTCCGATAGAAAAAAAACTAACGTGGCGTGATCGGGCGTACATTGGCCCGCTATCGACAGGTGTGTACGTGCAAGAACTTGTCCCAAACTTCGCCCAAGGCGACATACGCGAAACGGGCAACAACACCGACATGGCGATCGTCGATGGGACAGGCACATCGTTTTTTACAGTACAAAATGAAGCCGGCGACGTGCGCTACACACGAAACGGTCATTTTACGATCGATGCCGACGGTTTTTTAACGACGACAGACGGCTTGTACGTGCTCGATGAAACAGGCAACCGTATTCAAGTGGGCGATGAACAGTTTACTGTGCTTGAAGATGGAACGATCACAAAGAACGGTGAACAAATCGCTCGCCTTCGCATCGCTTATGCCGAAAATGTGCAAACGCTTATGAAAGAAGGAAACGGTTTATTTCGAGCCGAACAAGAACTTCCGCCTGCTGAAACGTATACGATTCGGCAACAACATATGGAACGTTCAAACGTCGATTTGTCTCGTGCGATGACAGATATGCTTTCAGCTTACCGAGCGTTTGAAGCAAACCAAAAAATTTTACAAGCATATGATAAAAGCATGGACAAAGCGGCAAACGAAATCGGCCGCTTAAGGTAGGGGGATGACGATGCTTCGGTCAATGATTACTGCCGCCAATACAATGAATCAACTACAACAACAACTAGACGTCATTAGCCATAATATCGCCAACGTCAATACGACCGGGTTTAAAAAACGCGATGCCGTATTTGGTGAATTGCTCGCCCAACAGTTTACGAACTTGCCAAAAACAGACGAAGCGCCTCGTCTGACGCCAGCAGGTGTCCGCCTCGGTGTCGGCGCAAAAGTCGCGTCCACCTATATGCAAATGAAACAAGGTTCGGTCGTAAAAACAGATCGTCCGCTTGATCTCGCTTTGACGAAAGAAGGGCAATTTTTCCGCATTTTTGTTGATGGGGCGATTCAATATACGCGCGATGGTGCGTTTTACCTTAGCCCATCCGCAAACAATCCAGACGAACTTATGGTTGTAACAGCTGATGGTTACGCGGTGCTAAATGAAAACGATGAGCCGATTACTGTCCGCGATGGTTTTAAAGACATTCAAGTCACTCAAAACGGCACGATGCAATTCATTGCGCCAAACGGAGACATCATGCAGACGGTAAACATCGGGGTATCATATACCACCCGTCCGCAACTCATGCAGGCGCTCGGTGACAACCGTTTTGCTTTTCCAAATGGGCTCAATGTGGAAGACGCAACAATCAACTTAGCTGGCAATAATCGCAACGCCATTTCATTACAACAATACGCCCTAGAACAATCAAACGTGGAGCTAGCGACAGAAATGAGTGAACTGATGATTACGCAACGGTCATATCAGCTTAACGCTCGTGCGATTACGCTATCGGATCAAATGATGGGGCTAATTAACGGCATTCGTTCGTAGAGAGGGAAATTGTATGGAAGAAAAACAACAAAAACGCTCGCTTCGCCGTCCGCGCCGTCGCCTCGTTCCGATTTGGCTTCGTCTTGTCATTGTGTTCGTTCTCGTTCTGTTAAGTGGGATGATCGGAGCGATGGTCGGCTACGGTGTGATTGGCGAAGGAAACGCATGGGATGCGTTAAAGCCAGCGACGTGGCAACATATTGTCGATTTAATCGAAAAACAGTAGTGGACAGACCACTAAAAAACATGATACATTGAAAAAAAGGCGGAAGGGAGATCCTTCCGTTTTTTTATAAAGGAGGAATTCGTATGCTTGATATTCAACAAATTCAACAAATTATTCCACATCGCTATCCGTTTTTACTCGTTGATCGCATTGTTGAAGTGGAAGAAGGAAAACGCGCCGTCGGCATCAAAAACGTGAGCGCCAACGAACAATTTTTCGTCGGTCATTTTCCTGAATATCCGGTCATGCCAGGTGTATTGATTGTCGAAGCGCTAGCGCAAGTAGGGGCGGTCGCGATGTTAATGAAAGAAGAAAACCGCGGTCGCCTCGCCTTTTTCACCGGCATTGATAACTGCCGATTTAAAAAGCAAGTAAAGCCGGGCGATCAATTACGGTTAGAAGTCGAAATGATTCGCTTTAAAGGTGCGATCGGCAAAGGGAAAGGCATCGCCACCGTTGATGGCGAACTCGTATGCGAAACAGAAATGATGTTTGCGCTCGGTGAAAAATAATGCATAATCGTCTCCTTTCTGGGCATGTTATAGGTGATTACATATAAGACAGAAAGGAGACGAACGATGAAAGCAAAGTGGCTACTCAAACTACTTAGCGCGCTCATCGCCATCATGGTCGTCACCGGTTGCAATAACGACGATACCGATAACGATATGAACAATCAAGAAGAAATGCAACCAGGCGAAGATACAAATGAAGGCGTCGGCGACGATGAAAACGATGCTGTGCCAGATGAAGAAGACGCTGTGGAAGATGCAGAAGATATGAACGATGCAGACAATACGGACGAGTAAGCGCAAGAGATTTCCTCTTGCGTTTTTTTATTGCTATACTTCCTATAACAGCTAGCAAAGTTATAAAAAAACTTTGTCAATACCCGTTTTTTTATGATACATTAACGGTTGACGATTATTATATGGAGGGTTTTTGTATATGTTAAAACAGCTTCCTCATCGCATGAAAATGAACATCACGCTCTCGATTAAAAAAGTGTTTGAACGATACATGGCAACAATCGGCTGGGACGAAACAAAATACGATGCTGCAACGTTCATGGAACAATGGCGTCATTATTTATACAATGAAGCGGCATGGTTTAACGAATTAGATGATACGATGAAAGCAAACCCACACTTTCATGAACAACTTGCTGAACGTATTAACGAAATTATCGACCAGCTCGTCAACGAACCTCCAACAGACGATCAAATCGCAGAAATTAATCGCCTCGTTGAACGGCTCGGCATTGACGATTTCCCTTACGGCTGTCGATTAGAAGCAAAATACCATATCGAACGTCTACAACAAGAGTTAAAAAAAAAGAAAAGTTAACGAAACGAGCGAGTGAAAAGCAACGAAAGCTGGCAGAAATTTTATACTACCAAGCATATGACCGTCCGCTGCCGGATCGCGATTATACCGTTGCGGAAATGAACAATATTATTGCACAGGCGAAACAAATCATTGCACAAGAAGAAACAGAAGAAGAAATCATTCATTAACCGGCAGAACATGGCTCTGTCGGTTTTCTTTTTCGTGGAAATAACTTTACAAAAAGGGTAGAAAAACGGAATTGTTTGTCGGTATAATGAAGCTAGTGAACGTTTTTGTCGAAAATATATGTTTCATAGGAGGAAGCCATGGAAGAGACGATTAGTTTACGAGAATTATTTCAAACGTTACGCAAACGTGCGTGGCTTATTGTAGCGATTACCGTCATCGCAACGATGACAAGCGGTATCGTTAGCTACTTTGTGTTAACACCGATTTATCAAGCATCGACGCAACTGCTCGTCAACCAAGCGAAAAACGAACAGCCGATTTACAATATTAGCGAAATTCAAACGAATTTGCAGCTCATTAATACGTATAACGTCATTATGAAAAGCCCAGCCATTTTAGATATCGTCAAAGAAGAACTCGATTTAAATATGCCGATTGAAGAGCTCAATGAAAAAATTAACGTCACAAGTGAAAAAGACTCGCAAGTCGTGAACGTAACAGTCGAAGATCCCGATCCGTATATGGCGGCTGATATTGCTAATACCGTTGCAAACGTGTTTCAGCGTGAGATCGTGAAAATTATGAACGTTGATAACGTCAACATTTTAGCGAAGGCAGAAGTAAAAGAACAGCCGGTTCCGGTGAAACCAAAGCCGCTACTCAATATGGCGATCGCTTTCGTTGTCGGTATGATGACAGGTGTCGGTTTAGCATTTTTACTTGAATATTTAGATAACACGATTAAAAACGAACAGGACGTCGAGAAGTTGCTTGAGCTACCTGTGCTAGGAGCTGTCACAACAATTGATGAAGAAGGAAAAGAAGCAAAAGCATTACAAGCGAAAAAGCAAGTAAGAGGTGAGACGGTTGGTTCTTAAAAAGAAAAAGCAAGTATTTGAGCGGACGATGCGCTCACTCATTACAAAAACAAACCCGAAATCGCCAATTTCTGAACAATATCGGACGATTCGAACAAACATTCAATTTTCAGTCGCTGATCGTCCATTGCGCTCGATTATGGTCACCTCCTCTGCCCCTGCAGAAGGAAAATCAACAACGGTTGCCAACTTAGCCGTCGTTTTTGCCCAACAAGGAAAAAAAGTGCTTTTAATTGATGCGGACTTACGTAAACCGACGGTTCATTATACGTTTCGTAAAGACAACTACGTCGGTGTCACGAACGTATTAACGAAACAGGCGACGCTTCAAACAGCGATGAAAGAAACGGATGTGGAAAACTTATTTGTGTTAACGAGCGGTCCGATTCCACCAAATCCAGCTGAATTGCTCGGCTCAGCCGCAATGGAAGAACTATTAGCGGAAGCATATGATCAGTTTGATGTTGTTCTTTTTGATACACCGCCTGTGTTAGCCGTGACGGATGCCCAAATTTTAGCGAACCAATGCGATGGAACGATTCTTGTCGTCCAAAGCGGTAAAACGGAAATTGAAGCAGCACAAAAGGCGAAAGAACTACTTTTGGCTGCGAAAGGAAAGCTTCTCGGTGTTGTATTAAACCAAAAGAAGCAAAAAGAAAGTAGCTATTATTACTACTATGGTAACAAATAGACAACATTCGACAAAAATTCCTATTGTCTCCTTCTATTTTCCTATGCTACTATAAATTGCGTGGATCTAGTTGTCGAAAGATGATGAAATCCATTGATTTTTGGCCGATATAAAAAGGGAAAGAGGGGTTCGCATGATTGATATTCATAGTCATATTTTACCGTCGGTTGACGACGGAGCAAAGACGCTCGATGATGCGATCGCCATGGCGAAAGCAGCGGTTGCAGAGGGGATTACGACAATCATCGCAACCCCTCATCACCGCAACGGAACGTTTGACAATGATAAACAGTCGATTATACAACATGTGTATATATTAAACGAGGCGTTGCGCACGAATCACATTCCCCTCACAGTTTTACCAGGGCAAGAAGTGCGCATTCATGGGGAGCTTATCGAGCATTATCACGATGGCGATATTTTGCCGCTTGCGGAAACGAAATATGTGCTTGTGGAGCTTCCGAGCAACCACGTTCCGCGCTATACGGAGCAACTCATTTTTGACATGCAGCTGCAAGGACTCGTTCCGATTATTGCGCACCCTGAACGAAATAGCGAGCTGATCGAAAACCCGAATAAGCTATACGATCTTGTGAAAAAAGGGGCACTAGCTCAGCTCACAGCTGCTAGTATCGCAGGAAAGTTTGGGAAAAATATTAAAAAGTTTTCACTGCAAATGATTGAAGCGAATTTGGCTCACCTCATCGCATCTGATGCGCATAACACAACAACGCGCGCCTTTCATTTACGTGAAGCATACGACGTCATTCAAAAGCAATTCGGCTCGCAAGCTGTATATGTGTTTCAAGAGAACGCACAGCTGCTTGTCGCAAACGACACATTGTATAAAGATGCGCCAGAGCGAATCAAAAAGAAAAAGTTTTTAGGTATTTTCTAAGTTTGATAGTTTTTTTATACATACCATGTGGTAATGATGTAGTGCTGGTTTCGAACGTGTCGATATCAGCTTTCTTTTTCTGATGTAGACGCTCGGTTACACTTTTCGGTGATGTCTCCTTACCGTTATCAACGGAGGCACTCGGCCGTGCTGTGGGTGGGGACGATGACGGTCCTGCCACCTTAGACGCCTGTCGTCGATGGTGCGGTGTGAGGACGGGTTAGATGCCCAATGCTAACCTTGTTTTTTATTTATGTCTCTTTTTTGCCGTGTTATAATGAGAGAAATGGTAAAGGAGAGATACAAATGAGCCAAGAATTAAAAGCTTTGTTTCGCTCTGTATTGAAGGAAGAACTACAGCCTGTTCATGAGCGATTAGAACGTGTTGAACAAACGCAACAAGAGTTACAACGCGGTCAAAAAGCACTAGAAAAGAGTGTTGCTCAAATCCAGCAAGATGTAACAGAGCTACAAGTAGGTCAGCGAGCATTAGAAAGCACAGTTGTTCAAATTCAACAAGACGTCGCACAGTTACAAGCAGGCCAACAAGCGTTACAACAAGACGTCGCACAGTTACAAGCAGGTCAACAAGCATTACAACAAGACGTCGCACAACTGCAAGCGGGTCAACAAGCATTACAACAAGATGTCGCACAGTTACAAGCAGGTCAGCAGGCATTACAACAAGATGTTGCACAATTACAAGCAGGTCAACAAGCGTTACAACAAGACGTCGCACAATTACAAGCAGGTCAACAAGCATTACAACAAGACGTCGCACAATTACAAGCAGGTCAACACAAGCTAGAAAATGATATGGTCGATATGAAACAATCACTTGGAAATATGGAACGGACGCAAGAAAAGATTCTTGAAGAGCTACGCATATCAAAAAACAACCAGGCACTAGTCATAAATGATTTGACAAGCATAAAAAAATCAATGGATGTGACGGTTGCTTATTTGCAACGTAGATCTGATGTCATATTTGATAAAATGATTGAACATGAAAAAGAAATTTTAAATTTAAAAACACGTCTACCAAACTAACTCCCCATGGGAGCTATTTTTTTGTACATCGACGTATATGTTATGCATATATAGCATATACGTGGGTGTACAGTTTAGGAAGTGAGGGATGTATGTGAAAACGGTAAGAAAAGCGATTATCCCAGCTGCTGGGCTTGGCACGCGCTTTTTACCTGCGACAAAAGCGATGCCAAAAGAAATGCTTCCGATTGTCGACAAGCCGACGATTCAATATATCGTCGAAGAAGCGATCGAATCCGGTATTGAAGACATTATTATCGTCACAGGAAAAGGAAAGCGCGCCATCGAAGACCATTTCGATCACGCATTCGAACTTGAACAAACGTTGTTAAAAAACAATAAACATGACCTACTAGAAAAAGTAAAAGAACCGTCCAAAGTCGACATTCATTACATTCGTCAAAAAGAACCAAAAGGACTAGGCCACGCCGTTTGGTGCGCCCGTAAATTTATTGGCGATGAACCATTTGCCGTCCTGTTAGGCGACGACATCGTCCAAGCCGAAACACCGTGTTTAAAACAACTGATGAACGAATTTGAACAAACGAGAAGCTCCGTCATCGGCGTCAAACAAGTCGCTGACGACGAAACGCACCGATACGGCATTATCGACCCGATCGACAAAAAAGGACGACGCTACCAAGTGCGCCAATTCGTCGAAAAACCAGCACCAGGCACCGCCCCATCGAACTTAGCGATTATGGGTCGCTACATATTAACGCCAGAAATTTTCATGTTTCTTGAAAAACAAGAAACCGGCGCCGGCGGCGAAATTCAACTGACTGATGCGATTCAAAAGTTAAATGAAATTCAACGCGTCTTTGCTTATGAGTTTGAAGGAAAACGCTACGACGTTGGGGAGAAGCTTGGGTTTATTCAAACGACGATTGAGTTTGGGTTGCAAAACGAAGAGATTAAGGATGACTTATTAAAATTCATGGAGCGGATCATTCAACAACATCAACAGTCATAAGCGCGATGCTTATGGTTTTTTTTGTCCCTTATTTTACATTTGGAAGGGAGATATGACATTGGCTTATCGAACACGATTAACGCTTTTAATGCTGTTAGACTCAGCAATCGTCTTATCAGCCATTTACATCAGTTTATTTACGCTTCACCCACACATTGAAATTTTTAAATACCCATCACTTTTATTGTCTGCGGTGACATTATTATTTAACCATCATATATTTGCTTTTCATTACCGTTTGTATCATAAAGTGTGGGAATATGCGAGCATTGGTGAATTAATAGCAATCGCAAAAACAGTCACATTTTCCATCATCATCACCGCTTTCGTACAGTGGGCAATATACGAAGACATGTACGTTCGCGCATTGATGATCACATGGATGATCCATATGTTGCTTTTAGGAGGCTCTCGCTTCGTTTGGCGCATATATCGCGATCGATATATGAATCAAAAAAAAGGAAAAAAACGAACACTTATTATCGGAGCAGGAGCTGCTGGCACTATGGTTGCGCGACAATTATTAACAAGTCGTGAGTCCGACCTTTGTCCTATTGCATTTATCGATGACGATCGAACAAAACAAAAGTTACACATTCTTGGAATTCCAGTTTTAGGCACAACGAACGATATTGCATATGTTGTCAAAGCACAACGGATTGATCACATTATTATTGCAATTCCATCACTCAAAAAATCGGAATTAAACCGTATTTTTAGCGAGTGTGCAAAAACAGTTGCCAAAACACAGACTGTGCCAAAGTTAGAAGACATTGTAACAGGTAAAGTATCCGTTAATCAATTTCGTGATGTGCAAGTAGAAGATTTACTGGGGCGTGACCCTATTGAACTTGATACGGAAAGCATTTCGGAATACATCAAGGGGAAAGTCATTCTTGTCACCGGCGCCGGTGGCTCGATCGGGTCGGAAATTTGCCGGCAAGTATGTCGCTTTCACCCGAAAAAAATCATTTTACTTGGACATGGCGAAAACAGCATTTATCAAATCGACATGGAACTGCGCAATCAATATAAAGACCAAATCGACATTGTTCCAGTCATCGGCGATATTCAAGACCGTGAGCGTATGTTTGAAGTAATGGAACAACACCGTCCGCATGTCGTTTACCATGCGGCAGCGCATAAGCATGTGCCATTGATGGAATACAATCCGAAAGAAGCGGTGAAAAACAACATTTTCGGCACAAAAAATGTCGCTGAAGCGGCCGATACGTTTGGCGTTGAAACGTTTGTCCTCGTATCAACAGATAAAGCGGTTAATCCAACAAATGTTATGGGTGCAACAAAACGGTTTGCGGAAATGCTCATTCAACAGTTGGATAAACAAAGCAATACGAAATTTGTCGCAGTTCGATTCGGCAATGTACTCGGAAGCCGTGGTAGCGTCATTCCGCTATTTAAAAAGCAAATCCAAGCAGGAGGTCCTGTGACGGTCACTCATCCTGACATGACGCGCTACTTTATGACGATTCCCGAAGCATCCCGGCTCGTCATCCAAGCCGGCGCGCTCGCCAAAGGCGGGGAAATTTTTGTGCTTGATATGGGCGAACCAGTCAAAATCGTCGACCTTGCAAAAAACTTGATCAAACTATCCGGATACACCGTTGAAGAAATCGGTATCGAATTTACAGGTATTCGTCCTGGGGAGAAGATGTTCGAGGAACTGCTTAACGAGAACGAAGTGCATCCGGAGCAGGTGTTTCCGAAGATATTTGTGGGGAAGGCAACAGCGGTGGAGGAAGAGATTCTTCACGATTTTATGGAACAATTTGAGTCGATGGATAAAGAAGAGGTTAGGGAAAGATTGCTGGGGATTGCGAATAGTCGTCTAACATCGAAAGTTCTTATCTTAATATAATCAGTGCCATCACCAAACAGCTCGGCCTCCCTCAGCTGATTGACCGGATGGTTCCGGTCGATCCCCAATGCCAAACCCGGCCGAGCGATATCGTCCTCCTGTTGTTGCTGGATATTTTTAGCGGCCGGCAAGCTCTAGTTCATCTGGAAGGGTGGGCGCATGAAATTGATCTCCCGAAGTTGATTCGTGAAGGCGTTCAGCCTTCGCAGTTCAACGATGATGCGATAGCCCGCCATTTGGAACGCCTCTATGATGCGGGGATCCATTCCATTGTGTCGGAGTGCTTGCTTCAAATTTACCAAAAAGAACGCATCCCTCTTCGGGTGTTCCATGCGGATACGACCAGCTTTTCTCTTTACGGGGCGTATGAATCCGCCTCTTCGAAGACATTGAACATCACCTACGGCTACAGTCGGGATGGCCGCTCTACCGAGAAACAAATCCAATTCGGACTGGTCGGCAATGAAGAGGGGCTCCCCCTCTACGCCGATGTGCACGATGGCAACCTGTCCGATAAAACATGGAATCCATCGGTTCTTTCCCGCGTTCATGAACAACTCCAGCGAGCGAAGATCGAGGGGGAGTGGGTGTATGTTGCGGATTCCGCCGCGATGACGGCCGATACCCTGCGCGAGGCCAAGGCCGCCCAGGCGTTGGTGATTACCCGGGGGCCGAATTCGCTCCGAATCGTGAAGGAAACGCTGGCCCAGGCCGACTCCGATCAGGCTGTCTGGAGCGAGCCCTTCTCCTTGGCCGAAAAGAAAGGGACGTCTTACCGGGTGTGGGAGACTTCCGCCTCTTATCACGGTGACCCGGTTCGTTTGATCGTCGTCGAATCAGAGGCCTTAGACCAACGAAAAGAACGCACCTTCCAAAAGAAACGGATGAAAGAAGCGGAGCTTCTTCAAAACGAACAAGAACGCTGGTCCCGCCATCCGTTTTCCTGCCGGGAGGATGCTGAAAAGGCCTTGTCCTCTTTCCAGAAGTCCCTGCGTTTGGAGTTTCATCGGGTTCAAGCCGTCATCGAAGAAACGGTTCGTCCGAAAAAACGCCGTGGACGCCCGAAAAAAGGTGTCGAGCCGGAGACAGAAACGCTTTACACGATCCGTCTAGACGCGGGATTCGATCAAGAGGCATGGGAAAAGGCCCGGCGAAGAGCCTCCCGTTTCGTCCTCGTCACCACGGTGCCGAAGGAATGGAACGGCCGGCTCATGGACGGAAAAGAAATCTTGGCACTGTACAAAGGACAAATTTCGGTGGAAATGAATTTCTCTTTCTTAAAAGATCCATTCTTTACGGATGAAATTTATGTGAAAAAGCCGGAACGCGTGGCAGTATTAGGCTATCTGTTTCTTCTCGCGTTGGCCATTTACCGCGTCTTTCAACGGCGGGTTCGCCAGTTCGTTACTCCTGAGCGTCCATTAAAGGGCGCTGGGGGGCGCAAACTGACTCGTCCGACCGGCCAGGCGATCTTCCAGTTGTTTGCGTACGTCAAAGTGGTGGTACTGGAGCTGCCTGATGGGCAACACAGCGATCATTGGGTAAACCACTGACGTACGAACAGCGAAGGATCCTGCAGGGACTCGGGATGGACGAAGGGATTTACGTCTAAACGCGATAAGGAACGAAGAGCGATGGTAAAAAAAGGATTGCCATCGCTTATCGTGTTGGGCCGGAAATTATTTTTGAAAAGTAAATAAAAAATCCTTTATCTTGGGATGGTCTGGATGCGAAACGTGAGCTATAAACCAATAAATTTATTATATTGTTGGCTGTAGATGAGCAAATTTCATTATATTTATTACCATCTCTAAAAGGTAAACCAAGGTATCCTTATACCACTCGTAACTTGTTTTTAATGGAATCTATATACATGCACCTTAAAACCATGACTTCTGTCTGAACACATTTTTTCATGGCTATACTGCTCCTAAATATTTCTATACAAAAGGAGCGGAAAGGACATGAAACGTCTTAAAATTACAAATGACCACGGCTGGACGCCTCGAACACTTCGGAAACAAGAACGGA
>NZ_MQAD01000032.1:0-18250 GCF_001996285.1 Anoxybacillus kestanbolensis
GGCGGAGAGGTCACACCCGTTCCCATCCCGAACACGGAAGTTAAGCTCTCCAGCGCCGATGGTAGTTGGCGGGACACCGCCTGCGAGAGTAGGACGTTGCCGGGCATTATTATATTTATTTTGTATTGCCGCGGGGTGGAGCACGAACGAATTCACCTCTGTGAGTTCACATCAGCGTACCGCTCGAATCACTACTTGAATATACTAATTGAGAGCGGGACGGCCAGTTTTTTAAGAGGATTCTGTTCCATTCGATAAACCTTTTAGTTATTTCCTATTGCCGCGGGGTGGAGCAGCCAGGTAGCTCGTCGGGCTCATAACCCGAAGGTCGCAGGTTCAAATCCTGCCCCCGCAACCAATATTCGAAGATGAAGATAGATTAATGAAACGAAACAGTGTAAGTTTCGTATTTTTTTATGCCTTTTTTGCGTTATGATTTGTTTTCGTGTACACTTATATGTGTAGCATTTCCTTAGGAGAGTGATCCTAAGGTCTTTTTTGTATGTTGATTTTACTTAATTAGGGGAATGAGCGATGAAAACATATGAATATGTATCACATCATCCTGAAGATACGTTAGCATTAGCGATGAAACTTGCTCAGTATGTTCAGCCACAAGACGTTATTACGTTAGAAGGTGATTTAGGAGCAGGAAAAACAACGTTTACAAAAGGATTAGCTAAAGGATTAGGAATTGACCGCAATGTAAGTAGCCCAACTTTCACTATTATAAAGCAATATGAAGGGCGTATCCCTTTATATCATATGGATGTATATCGTTTAGCAGAAAGTGAAGAAGATTTAGGATTTGAGGAATATTTTTTTGGTGATGGTGTAACCGTTGTTGAGTGGGCTCATTTAATAGAACCATATTTACCAACGGAACGTTTACATATTAACATTCACCATATGGATGGGGGAAGTCGAATCATTCGATTTTCACCGATTGGTCAACGTTACGAACAGTTATGTGAGGAGATTTTTAACGATGAAAGTGCTAGCCATTGATACATCCACATTTGTTATGGGAGTCGCTGTCGTTGATGGGCAAATTGTCAAAGGGGAAATGATTACGAATTTGAAAAAAAATCATTCGATCCGAGTGATGCCTGCCATTGAATCACTTTTGCAAGAATGTGATGTGAACCCTCAAGATCTTGACCGTATTGTTGTCGCCAAAGGTCCTGGATCATATACAGGGGTTCGCATTGGGGTGACGATTGCTAAAACTTTGGCTTGGACGCTAAACATTCCACTTGTTGGTGTATCGAGTTTAGAAGTGATGGCAGCAAATGCGAAGTATTTTGGCGGGCTTATTGTTCCATTAATGGACGCTCGACGCGGACAAATTTATACCGGTCTTTACAAAGTAGAAGGAGATCACGTGCAATCGATCGTAGCGGATCAAGTCATTTTAGCTACTGATTGGGCAAATGAATTAAAAGCATATGATCAATCCATTTTATTAGTTGGAAATGATAGTGTACTACACGAAGCTACGTTTGTTGAAGTACTAGGTCGTTCTGTTCAAGTAGCTTCAGCGACACTTCACAATCCACGCCCAAGCGAACTTGCATGGTTAGGAATGAACCGTGAACCAGAAGATGTTCATACGTTTGTTCCAAACTATATTCGTTTAGCAGAGGCAGAAGCGAATTGGCTTGCTCGTCAGCAAGAAAGGACGGAATGTTAAGTGAATGTTTCTTTCCGTTTTATGACGATTCAAGATCTTGATCGTATTGTAGAAATTGAGCAGCGTTCATTTACACTGCCGTGGAGTCGTTCCTCTTTTCACCAAGAATTAACGAATAATCCGTATGCTCGTTACATTGTGATGGAGCATGATGGACAAATCATTGGTTATTGTGGCATGTGGCTGGTCATGGATGAGGCACATATTACAAACATTGCAGTATTACCGGAGTTTCGCGGGAAAAAATTAGGAGAAGCACTAATGAAACAGGCGATGGCGTTGGCGAGAGAAGAGGGGACAAAAACAATGACGTTAGAGGTGCGAGTATCGAATATCGTTGCACAGTCATTGTATCGGAAACTTGGTTTTTTAAATGGAGGTATTCGTAAAAGATACTATTCGGATAATCAAGAAGATGCATTAGTAATGTGGGTGAATTTATGAATAAAAAAGATATGTTTGTCCTTGGAATTGAAACAAGTTGCGATGAAACAGCGGTGGCCATTGTGAAAAACGGACGTGAAATTGTAGCTAACGTTGTCGCTTCACAAATGGAAAGCCATCAACGATTTGGAGGAGTCGTTCCTGAAATTGCCTCCCGTCACCATGTTGAACAAATTACGCTCGTGTTAGAAGAAACGATGAAACAGGCAAATATGGATATAAGTCAACTTGACGCGATTGCAGTAACAGAAGGACCGGGATTAGTTGGGGCGTTATTGATTGGTGTAAATGCGGCGAAAGCGTTGGCTTTTGCACATCGCATTCCGCTTGTTGGCGTGCACCATATCGCAGGACATATTTACGCAAATCAACTTGTACAAGAAATGAAATTTCCGCTTCTGGCGCTTGTTGTGTCTGGAGGTCATACAGAGCTCATTTACATGAAAGAGCATGGGATATTTGAGGTGATTGGAGAAACGCGTGATGATGCGGCTGGAGAAGCGTATGACAAAGTTGCCCGGGCCTTGCAACTCCCTTATCCAGGGGGACCTCATATCGATCGTTTAGCGAAACAAGGGAAACCAATTATTGATTTACCGCGCGCGTGGTTAGAAGAAGGTTCGTATGATTTTAGTTTTAGTGGATTAAAATCAGCGGTTATTAACACGTTGCACAATGCAAAGCAACGTGGAGAAATGATCCGACCTGAAGATATGGCGGCAAGTTTTCAAGCAAGTGTCGTTGAGGTATTAGTGAGAAAAACAATCGAAGCAGCCATGCATTACAGCGTAAAACAAATATTGCTGGCTGGCGGTGTGGCGGCAAATGAAGGGTTACGTACACAATTACAAAAACAAATGAATCAACTGCCAGAAGTCGAGTTAGTTATCCCGCCGTTGTCGCTTTGTACAGATAATGCAGCGATGATTGCAGCAGCGGGAACAGTATTATTTCAACAAGGAAAGCGTGCCACCATGGCATTAAATGCAAACCCAAGTTTACTGTTATAGTAAGAAGGTGTCCCAAAAGCAATGGGGCACCTTTTTCTAATTGTCATACGAATTTTTCTAAGAACAATTCAGCTTGTTGTGGATTATTTTATCCACATACATGTGAATAATGTGGAAAACGTTGATTGTATGTTATTTTATCATAACAAGTTAACCACAACAAAATGGGGGATTTTTCTTTTGTTGTTGTGGATAATGTGGAAAAGTCCGTGAATAACTTATATTTAGGTGTTTTTTCTGTGGATATGTTTGTGTAAAAAGATGGGGCTAGTCCACAAGTGGAGCTAGCCCATTATTATTGTTGTAAACGTTCCCACTGTTCGAATAGTTCATCAAATTTTTGTTTTAGGGCGTCAATGTGCGCTTGTGTGTCTCGAGCTTTTTCATAGTCGTTGTAACAGGAAGGATCATATAATTGTTGTTCATACGTAGCAATTTGTTGTTCGATTTGCTCCATTTCCGTTTCTAGCTGTTCGATTTTTCGTTGTCGTTGTCGTTCTAATTTTTTTCGTTCTTTTTCTTCTTCGTACGAACGTTTTGGTGACAACGATTCGCCCGTTTTAGTTTTTTGGCTAATTTGTCCAAGCTCAAGCAGCTCTGCTTTTTTTGCTACGTAATAATCATAGTCCCCTAAATACTCAACAAGACCGTCTGTGGATAACTCATATATTTTTGTTGCAATTTTGTTAATAAAATAACGATCGTGTGAAACGAATATAATTGTTCCTGGGTATTCTATGAGCGCTTGTTCTAGCACTTCTTTGCTATCTAAATCCAAATGGTTTGTCGGTTCATCTAAAACTAATACGTTTGCTTTCTTCATCATGAGTTTAGCGAGAGCGAGTCGCGCTTTTTCTCCACCGCTTAACGTCTGAACAGGCTTCAATACGTCGTCACCAGAAAATAAAAAGTTGCCGAGAATGGTCCGAATTTCTTTCTCTGTTCTTAATCGATCTTCGTCCCACAGTTCGTCGATCACTCGTTTGTTTGATGTTAATTGTGCTTGTTCTTGATCATAATAGCCAATTTGTACGTTTGTTCCGTAGCGTATTTCTCCTTGTTTTGGATGGAGTTGTTTGATGATCGTTTTTAAAAGAGTTGATTTTCCAATTCCATTGGGTCCAATTAGCGCAATACTATCTCCGCGAGTGATACGGAATGAAAGGTTTGTTGCGATGATGTGATCGTAACCGATTGCTAAGTTGTTAGCTGTCAGCACGTCGTTTCCGCTTGGGCGTTCGATTTCGAAACGAAACGATGCCGATTTTTCATCACCGAGTGGCTTGTCGATGATATTCATTTTTTCTAATTGTTTTCTACGGCTTTGTGCTCGCTTCGTTGTTGATGCACGAGCGATGTTGCGTTGAATAAAATCTTTTAATTTTGTAATTTCCTCTTGTTGTTTTTCATACAATTTTAGTTGTTGTTCAAATTGTTCAGCACGTTGTTGTAAGTAGCTTGTATAGTTTCCGACATATTTTTTTATTTTTGTGCGTGATAGTTCATACACTTGTGTCACGATTTGGTCAAGAAAATAGCGATCGTGGGAGACGATAAGAATGGCCCCATCGTAATTTTTTAAATATTGTTCAAGCCATTGCAACGTTTCCATATCTAAATGGTTTGTCGGTTCGTCTAAAATGAGCAAATCGGGCCTTGTAAGGAGCAGTTTACCAAGCGCTAGCCTCGTCCGCTGTCCACCGCTTAATGTAGATACTTTTGTCGTATAATCGTACTGTGGGAAGCGGAGACCATGAAGAACCGAACGAATATCTGCTTCATATTGATAGCCGCCTTTTTCTTTGAATTCTGTTTGTAAACGATCATATTGCTCAAGTAGGCGCTCATAGTCAGCATCATGTAAACTCATTTGTTGTTCTAGTTCGCGTAATTGTTTTTCCATTTGTTGTAGCGGGGCAAACACATCGAGCATTTCTTCCCAAATGGAACGATGAGCTTGCAACCCTGTATATTGATCTAAATAACCGATCGTTACGTGTTTCGGTTTAATGATTTCGCCTGTGTCGTATGACAACTGTCCGGCAATGATTTTTAATAATGTCGATTTTCCCGCGCCATTTCTTCCAACTAACGCAATACGGTCTTTTTCTTGTATTTCAAGCTTAATGTCTGATAAAACTTGTTCCGCTCCATATGATTTGGATAGTTGATTTACTTGTAAAATGATCATTCTTTCTCACCTCAATCTTCTTTTGATAGTGTAACGTACTTTCTTGATATTCGGCAACACTAGTGTACGAATAACAAATTTGACAAAAATAATAATAAAGGGTACAAAGGAAAGACAGAATGAAAAAAATAGTGTATAGTTTAGAAGTGGGGAGAATTTTTTAGACGTATAGGAGAGAAAAATGAAAGCGCTAACTATTTGTGAAAGGAAATGTGGGGGATTGACTCGTGAATAATGAACAACCAAAAATTCCGCAGGCGACCGCAAAGCGACTACCGTTGTACTATCGTTTTTTGAAAAACTTGCATGCATCAGGCAAGCAACGTGTATCTTCAGCGGAGTTAAGCGAAGCTGTAAAAGTCGATTCAGCAACGATTCGCCGTGATTTTTCATACTTTGGTGCGCTTGGAAAAAAAGGATACGGATATAATGTGAATTATTTGCTGTCGTTTTTCCGAAAAACGTTAGACCAAGATGAAACGACAGAAGTAGCGTTATTTGGCGTCGGTAATTTAGGGACAGCATTTTTGAACTACAATTTTAGCAAAAATAACAATACGAAAATCGTAATGGCGTTCGATGTTGATCCGGATAAAGTGGGAACAAAAGTCGGAGGGGTTCCGGTTTATCATTTAGATGAATTGGAAGAAAAGCTTGGAGGGATTACGGTAGCGATTTTAACCGTTCCTGCTCAAGTTGCCCAGCCGATTACTGACCGACTTGTTCAAAAAGGCATTAAAGGGATTTTAAACTTTACGCCTGCTCGCTTGCATGTGCCAGAACATATTCGTGTTCACCATATTGATTTAGCGGTCGAATTGCAGTCACTCGTTTACTTTTTAAAACATTACGGAAATGAGTAAACCTCCCGTTTACGAGCGGGAGGTTTTTTTTCGTAAAGAACGAATTCCTGCGCCGAAATCAAATGTAGCAATTAAAATAAATAGCATCGTTGTGATGTCCCAAATACCATCATCGGCGGTATGGACAGCAAAATAAGTAAATAAAATGCCAGTGAGAAAATAAAACAACGGTTCAGACTTCATGAAAACAGCCTCCAAATTACGAATTGCATTCGTTCTGCCTCACGCATAATGCTTTCGATTTCTTCAGCAAATAATGTTTGAATTGCAACGACAAAGGTGTTCATCAGTACATGTGCTGCAATAGGTACGATAATACGCTTTGTTTTGACATATAGGAAAGCAAATACAAATCCCATCGTTGCATAAAGAAGCAAATGTTCGAACTCTAAATGAACAACAGCAAATAAAAGCGAGCTGATGATGGCTGATAAGAAAAAGTTATATTTTTGATACAGCGTTCCGAAAATAATTTTTCGAAAAATGATTTCTTCTAAAACTGGACCAACGATTGAAGTGACGAGCATAAGAGCTGGTGTAAGTTTGACCATTTCGACGATCCGTCTCGTGTTCTCGGACCCCATTTCGACCCCAAAGAGGTGTACTTCGATGTTTGCTGCAACGCCTTGGGCGAAAAGAGCGAGCAAAAACCCCCCAATTGCCCAAAAGAATGACATGCCAATCGATGCTTGATGGCGATCATATGAGTATTTCATATCTTCTTTCATAAAATAAAGAACGAGAAAAAGAGCAATCGAGAAACTAATAACAGCCCAATAACCAGAAGCGATCGAAAAAGCTATTTCTTTATTTGATGCGTTGACAAAGCCGCTATGTGCAAGTAAAGGGACGCCGACTAAGCTCGATAGCTGCATGGCGATATATGTAATGATGACATACCGATATTGTTTTTTCACATGGTCAACCCCTTTTTACAAAATAAATACTTTTTCATTTTACCATATTTTTTGTATGAATTTCGAAAGGAAAGACATAATGAAAGAGGGAAATATGTATTGAAAAATTTTTAACTTCCTACTTGCAAAATTGAAAAAAGTTCATTAATATAATAAGTGTGTTAGCACTCAATAAGAATGAGTGCTAATAACGGAACGAAAATCTAATTAAGGAGGTCGTTTGCCGTGTTGAAGCCACTAGGCGATCGTATTGTCATTGAATTAATTCAAACTGAAGAAAAAACAGCGAGCGGAATTGTCTTACCAGACACAGCAAAAGAAAAACCACAAGAAGGAAAAGTTGTGGCAGTTGGTTCAGGTCGCGTTCTTGATAATGGTGAGCGCGTAGCTCCAGAGGTAAGCGTTGGTGACCGCATCATCTTCTCAAAATATGCGGGTACAGAAGTAAAATATGATGGAAAAGAATACTTAATTTTGCGTGAAAGTGACATTTTAGCTGTGATTGGTTAATCGTTCGCCTGATAACATATAAAGCGTACAAAAATACTTAACAAAAAAAATCATCATCAAGGGGGTAAGATGTATGGCAAAAGAAATTAAATTCAGCGAAGAAGCTCGTCGTGCGATGTTACGCGGTGTAGATAAATTAGCTGATGCAGTAAAAGTAACATTAGGTCCAAAAGGTCGTAACGTTGTATTAGAGAAAAAGTTCGGTTCTCCATTAATTACAAATGACGGTGTAACAATCGCAAAAGAAATTGAATTAGAAGATCCGTTTGAAAATATGGGTGCAAAGCTTGTTGCGGAAGTAGCAAGCAAAACAAATGATGTTGCTGGTGACGGTACAACAACAGCGACTGTATTAGCGCAAGCGATGATTCGCGAAGGGTTGAAAAACGTAACAGCTGGTGCGAACCCAATGGGCATTCGCAAAGGTATTGAAAAAGCTGTTGCGGTCGCTGTGGAAGAATTAAAAGCGATCTCGAAACCGATCGAAGGCAAAGACTCCATTGCTCAAGTTGCAGCTATTTCTGCAGCTGACGAAGAAGTTGGTCAACTTATCGCTGAAGCGATGGAACGTGTTGGTAAAGATGGCGTCATTACATTAGAAGAGTCTAAAGGTTTCACAACAGAATTAGATGTTGTGGAAGGTATGCAATTTGACCGTGGTTATGTATCTCCATACATGGTTACAGACTCTGATAAAATGGAAGCTGTATTGGAAAATCCATACATCTTAATTACAGATAAAAAAGTTTCAAGCATTCAAGAACTTCTTCCTGTATTAGAGCAAGTTGTTCAACAAGGTAAGCCATTGTTAATTATTGCTGAAGATGTAGAAGGCGAAGCGCTTGCAACATTAGTTGTGAACAAACTTCGTGGTACATTCACAGCTGTTGCAGTTAAAGCGCCTGGCTTCGGTGATCGTCGCAAAGCGATGCTTCAAGATATCGCGATCTTAACAGGTGGCGAAGTTATCACAGAAGAGTTAGGTCGCGAATTGAAATCAACAACAATTGCTTCCCTTGGTCGTGCAGCGAAAGTTGTTGTAACAAAAGAACATACAACAATCGTTGATGGCGCTGGTCGTGCCGAAGACATTCAAGCACGCATCAACCAAATTCGTGCACAATTAGAAGAAACAACTTCTGAATTTGACCGTGAAAAATTACAAGAGCGCTTAGCGAAATTAGCTGGTGGCGTTGCGGTAATCAAAGTTGGTGCTGCAACAGAAACAGAATTAAAAGAGCGTAAATTACGCATTGAAGACGCATTAAACGCAACACGTGCGGCAGTTGAAGAAGGTATCGTTGCCGGCGGTGGTACAGCGTTAATGAACGTATACAGCAAAGTTGCAGCCATTGAAGCTGAAGGCGACGAAGCAACTGGTGTGAAAATCGTTCTTCGTGCGATTGAAGAGCCAGTTCGTCAAATCGCGCAAAACGCTGGTTTAGAAGGCTCTGTCATCGTAGAACGCTTAAAAACAGAAAAACCTGGCATCGGCTTCAACGCAGCAACTGGCGAGTGGGTTGACATGATCGAAGCAGGTATCGTTGACCCAACAAAAGTAACTCGCTCTGCACTTCAAAACGCAGCATCTGTTGCCGCTATGTTCTTAACAACTGAGGCAGTCGTTGCTGACAAACCAGAAGAAAACAAAAACACACCTGGCATGCCTGACATGGGCGGCATGATGTAATCCCTATAAAAAAACAAGGAACACTGGGAGTGACCCCGGTGTTCCTTTTCTTTTTGGATAGAGGGAAGAGAATAAACGGAGTCTACAGTATTTGCATAGAGAGGTCTTCTTTTGGAATGTAAACGTCTTTTAGACTGATCGGTTGCATGAATACGTCCCCGAGTTGCCGCTTGTCCGGTAACTGAGCGTCCACTCGGGGGAAGCAAATAAGAGATAGATCTGAAGTAAGCGAATGGTAAAGAAGGCGTTGCAGATGCTATTATTTTTCCGAAGTTTCCAGTCGTTCCTTCTGCTTCTCTTTTATTACCTTCTTATCCCATTTAAATACTTTATTGAGTAGTTTATATATACTTTTGCTTTCTTTAGCAAAGAGCGGTCCCAATATCGCGAGCATGAGAACGTAAAGTGCGGTAAAAGGAGTTAATATAGGGTTTAACCCCGCTGTAATCCCCAGATTCGCAACGATAATGGAAAATTCCCCACGCGCAGTGATCGTCAAACCAATGTTTGTAGAGGCTTTGTAGGACAATCCAGCCCTTCTCCCAGCGATCATCCCTGCCACGATATTTGCTATTAGAGTGACGATAACGGCCCCTAATGATAACCAAAACACATGAATTAAGGTTGACGGTTCAATACCCAAACCGAAACTAAAGAAAAAAATAGCTCCAAAGAAGTCACGGAATGGAACAACTAAATGTGCGATTCGATCACGGTGTTCCGTCTCCGAAAAGACAAGCCCGAGCAGTAAGGCTCCGATGGCTTCAGCGACGTGAATCGTTTCGGAAAAGCCGGCAACAAAGAAGAGAGTAGCAAAGATGACGATGATAAATATTTCATCGGATTTGATATTTAACCATTTGTTCAGTAGAGGGGCACCTTTTCGAGCGATGATAAAAAATAGCAACATATAAGCGACAGATGTGAAAACAGATAGGCTGATTCCAAAAAGGGAGGTGGAGCCAGCTAGCAAAACACCTGACATCGTCGTCAAAAATAAGGCAAGGAAGATATCATCAAAAAGGATCATCCCTAAAATGAGCTCTGTTTCAGGATTGGCCGTTCTCTTTAAATCGACAAGCACTTTAGCCACGATGGCACTTGATGATACACTGAGGAGCCCGGCAATCAGAAGCGTTTCCATCCATGGCATTCCGACGGCCTTGCCGTAAAGCAATCCTAAAACAAAGTTCATTATGACATAGATGGTGCCACCAACCACAATGTTTTTTCCGGACCTAATCAGTTTGCCGACAGAAAATTCAAGCCCCAAATAAAACAGCAAAAAAAGTACCCCGATCCTCCCTAAAAACTGGATAATTTCATTACTTTCAATAAAGGTGAGGTCAATAATCCCAATCGTGGGGGCATGAGGACCAACCAGCATGCCGATAATGATCAAAAACGGGATAATGGAGAAGTTTAATTTATTGGCAATGATGGATCCAATAGCAACTAAAACGAGCGCTGTTCCCACTTCCAATACTAAGTAGTTCATTTATCTACATCACTCCTTATTTGATAGTAGCTGATTAATGATCTCCTTTATTTGTTGTCTTTCTCCAGACATGACCAATGTATCCCCGACTTCAATCAATGTATTGGAACCCGGATTATGAGATTTTTGGGAATGTTTCTTTTTGATAGCGATAACGGTGATACCGAAGCGGTTCCGAATATCAAGATCTCCAATTTTTTTATTTACAGCAGGGGCGTTCGGTTCTACTTGAAACCACTCGATAATTAGATCGTCAAAGGCGAATTCAACCGTTTCGAGTGCTTTCGGTTTGTATGCCATTCCTCCAATGATCCCCGCAATTTGCCTCGCTTCTTGGTCGCTTAGCGTCACACTGCTAACGACTTCATCATAATCCTCTGCGTCAAAGTGATAAATTTCTCTTCGTCCATCGTCATGAATCACGATGACAAGTTTATCTTTGTTTCGCGTAATAATTTCAAATTTGTACCCAATTCCTGGAAGTTCAATTTCTCGAATATTCATGGTCAAAGATTCCTCCTTATGGATTGTTTATTTGTTTTTGAAGCACCATTTGGATTATGGCACCTAATAAACCCTAATATTACCAAATGTGAGCAACAATAAACCTTCTACGACCTTTTTTAGATTCGGTCATCGAAGGAATAGAAGTATCGATGATGAGTAGTTTGCTTATAGAGGAAGCAGTCGAAAAATTTTTTTGGATAAAAACACCATTTTGTTTATATCTAATTCTTACAACAAATGGTCCCTTTCCTGTTATCTATTTGGGCTATAGTTATTATAACAGTAAAAAAGGTTCTTTTCACTATTTTTGTCTTGGTTGACTGTTTGAAGGCAGGTGAGAGGGAAATACATATGTCAGTTGCCCCACCTGTCTTCTATATCTTTTCCTTTGTTTTGCGTTACACGAAAGACAATAAAGAATCATTATGTGGACGATAGAAAAAAACATCCTGGCAGCTCCAGGATGTTTTTTTCACAAAGTGTTGAAAAAGTGGGGAGTCAAGAAAAAGTTCACTTTCCTCGTGAATTTTTTCTTCTTTTCTTTTTTCTTTATTTGTGGTAACTTAAATCTATACCATGTGATTGAAGGGATCGTAACTTGGTCCACTTCTTGAGGTTTTGGATCATGGCGGTGATCCAAACCTGAATCTGTACGTATGGAACTCCGCGGTATCGTGCAAAACGAAGTCCGTGGAGTTCTTTACTTTCTGCAAAGCTTCGTTCAATGGTCGCAGGGCGAACAAGGCGAAAAACTTTCCCTTTTTCAGATAGTCGACGTTTTTCCATTTGTTGGTAAACCTCTTGATGAACGGAGACTCGAAAGACGCGATCGCCTTTTCCGTTCGCCGCAGGGCAATTTGCACAACTGCCTTTGACATCAGGTTTGTATTCATGATACCCCGATCGAGTAGATGTGGAATAGAGAAATTTTACTCCACAAGGGCAAACATAGACGTCTTCCTTCACTAAACGGAATTGACTGGAACGACATTTTGAATGTTCCTTTCGATGAAATCGGCGATAAGAAACATAGGCATGGATCCCTTTGTCTTCGAGCTCTCGTCCAAGACGTGCATTATAATAGCCTGCGTCTAATACGATATTTTCCGGTGTATAACCGACCCGTTGTTTGACTCGCTCGATGCGTTCAATGAGCACACGATGTCCTGGCACATTTGCCGATGTGACGTAGGCATCCAGAATGAAATTGTGTAGTGTGTCGACAATCCGATGATCATGGTAAGCAAATAAACCTCTTGGATCATGTTTGACGGATAGCCCTGCATCGGGATCTTTGGTACTGCAAATCACTTCTTTCTCTACCTCTTTCGGTGGTTTTGGATCTAAAGGTCTTTTGCTGTGTTGTAAGCGCTTTTTATTTACGAGCTGTAACACGTACTCATCTTCCTTCTCTACCACTTTTCGAACCACTTTCACGCGTTTCCGTTTGTTCGCATTGGCTTTCAACTCGGTTTCATCTGAAGCCCATGTTTCTGGGGATAAGAAGCCTTCTTTTTTAATCTGTAAGAGTACATATTCAAATAATGCTTCCCATATTTTCGGATCGACGCGATGGCGCAAAAATTTTGAAACGCTGGAGTGACATGGAGCAGAAGCGTCCATGGAAAGATCTAGAAACCATCGGTACGTGATATGTTGGTCAATTTGTTTACAAGTGAAACGAACAGAACGAAACCCTTCAACATATTGAATGATCAAAATTTTTACTAACATCAAAGGATCAAGGGATGGACGACCTTTGTCCTCTGAATAAAACGGTTTTAATAAGGAGTACACGTAATCCCAATCCATCACTTTATCGATTTGAACAAGTAAATGACGTTTGTCGTACATTTTTTCATACGCTTTTCTGTTCTTTTTCAATTCTGACTTGGAGAAAGGACGGTACATACTTCTACCTCTCCTTCTTCATAGTTTTCCTTTAACATATTAACAAAAGAAAAACGATTTTGTCCTTGACAAAATCGTTTTTCAACAGTCTGACCCTTACAAAAATGTAAGGGTATTTTTTATTTTTAGACATCTGAAAATGAGGTTTGAATGTTAATATAGATATATACAATTAAACGAAATTTTGCGAAGGAGTATGATTATGTTAGAAGACGTTACATTTAGAATAGCAAGTATAGATGATTTACCGACAATCGTTAGCATTTACAACTCGACAATTCCAAGTCGATTAGTAACTGCTGATACAGAGCCCGTATCGATAGACGATAGATTGGAATGGTTTAAGGAACACAACCCTAATCAAAGACCTTTATGGATGGTGGAATATGGAGATGAAGTTTGTGGTTGGGTAAGCCTTCAATCTTTTTACGGGAGACCAGCCTATCATGCGACTGCTGAAATAAGTATTTATCTTCATGAAAATTTTAGAGGAAAAGGGTTAGGGAAAAGGATTTTAGCTAAAGTGATCGAGGAGTGTCCGAAGTTTAGCATTGATACTTTGCTCGGATTCATCTTTGCGCACAACGAGCCAAGCATGAAACTATTTTTGAGTGTAGGTTTTGAGAAGTGGGGATATTTGCCGGAAGTCGCTCAATTGGATGGGATAAAAAGAGATTTAGTTATTGTCGGAAAGAAGATTCCTCATTTTTAGTATGAGAAACAGGGGCTACTCCTTTGTTATGAAAGTAGCCCTGTCCTCTAATTGACTTAAAAAACAAAGAATAGAACCGATAGCTTGAATCCATGCTCCGATAATCCCGATCGTCTCCCCTTCTTCTTTGCCCTTTTGTTTTTCCCATACACCACCAATGGCTTGTAAGGCATTGCCGATCGATTGAAGTAAATTTCCGATAGGGCTTAACACAGATGATTGCTTATCTTCCCAATCATCTATAAATGAAATAAGTCCGCCTAATGATTGTAACCAGTTCCCTGTAATCTCCAGTCGGCTCCCTTCTTCACTTAACAGTCCAGCGACAACGGTAATATTTCCAATAGCTTGAATTTCATTTCCATATACACCTAACGTATCGGGCGTTTCAGCATCTGCTTCTAGCGCATTTCCCGTTGCTTGCAATACGTTTCCCCATAAATCAAGAGCAAACTGTTTTTTTGTCGCTTAGAGAAGGAATGCTCGCAATGGCCGAAGTAACAGTACCTATCGCTTGAGTAAATGAACCGATCAGTGCTTTCGGTTGATTCATGTGCATTCTCCTACGTTCATTTTGCTCGTATATCATATGCAAGTCATTTTGTTCGATTAATTGTTAGAAAATTGAATAAAAAAGACAGCATCTTGACCGACGAGGAATGAAGTTGGTAGAATGGATTAAAATTTAAGATGCGCACCTTCGTATATCCTCGATAATATGGTTCGAGAGTCTCTACCGGGACACCGTAAATGACCCGACTACGAAGGCAGTGTTCTATATTGCTAGAATTCTGCCTTCGTTTTTTTATGAGAGGGTATGAATGCTAGCTTTTTTATTATATGTAGATGAGGTGATTTCGTTTGAGTCAACAAGAAATGATCGTTGTTTTAGATTTTGGTAGCCAGTACAATCAGTTAATTACGCGCCGCATTCGTGAGTTTGGTGTGTACAGCGAGCTGCATCCGCATACGATTACGGCCGAGCAAATTCAACAAATGAATGTAAAAGGAATTGTCTTTTCGGGTGGACCAAATAGCGTGTATGATGAACAAGCGTTTACGTGCGATCCAGCGCTTTTTCAGTTAGGTATTCCGATTTTAGGTATTTGTTATGGTATGCAGCTGATGACGCATCATTTAGGCGGAAAAGTAGAAAAAGCGACGCATCGAGAATACGGAAAGGCAACGATTACGGTGCAACGTGCGTCTCAGCTATTCAGCAGCTTACCGACAGAGCAAATTGTTTGGATGAGTCATGGAGATTTAGTGACGAAAACGCCGGAAGGGTTTACTATTGATGCGACAAGTCCATCTTGCCCAATTGCGGCGATGAGCGATGAAACGAGAAAGTTTTATGCCGTTCAGTTTCATCCAGAAGTGCGTCATTCAGTATATGGAAATGAACTATTAAAACGATTCGTGTTTAACATTTGTGAGTGTAAAGGCGATTGGACGATGGGAAGCTTTATTGATCACGAAGTGCGCAAAATTCGTGAACTTGTTGGAGATAAAAAAGTACTTTGCGCTTTAAGTGGTGGTGTCGATTCATCGGTAGCGGCTGTTCTCGTACATCGTGCCATCGGTGATCAATTGACGTGCATTTTTGTCGATCACGGTTTGCTTCGTAAAGGAGAAGCGGACAGTGTCATGAAAACTTTCCGCGAAGGGTTCCATATGAACGTCATTAAGGTGGATGCAAAAGAGCGGTTTTTAAACAAATTAAAAGGTGTAAGCGATCCAGAGCAAAAACGAAAAATTATTGGGAATGAGTTCATTTACGTATTTGATGACGAAGCAGCAAAGCTAGATGGCATCGAATTTTTAGTACAAGGTACGCTTTATACGGACATTATTGAAAGTGGTACAGCGACGGCTCAAACGATTAAATCGCACCATAATGTTGGTGGATTACCTGAAGATATGACATTTAAGTTAATTGAACCATTGAATACACTTTTCAAAGATGAAGTACGCGCACTCGGCACAGAGTTAGGTATCCCAGACGAGATCGTGTGGCGCCAGCCGTTTCCAGGACCTGGACTTGGCATTCGTGTATTAGGTGAAGTGACAGAAGAAAAGCTAGAAATTGTTCGGGAGTCGGATGCGATTTTACGGGAAGAAATTAAAAAAGCCGGTCTCGACCGTGATATTTGGCAATACTTCACCGTCCTTCCTGATATTCGTAGCGTCGGGGTGATGGGAGATGCTCGTACGTATGATTACACGGTTGGTATTCGTGCAGTTACTTCAATTGATGGAATGACAGCGGACTGGGCACGTATTCCGTGGGATGTGTTAGAAGCTATTTCAACACGCATCGTAAACGAAGTGCCTCATGTCAATCGTGTTGTATACGACATTACAAGTAAGCCACCAGCAACGATCGAATGGGAGTAAAAACGAACAAAAAAAACAATTATAAAAAAAATGTTCGTTATTTATATTGACTTCACTCACTTTCATTGCTAGAATGTATGTGTGAAATAAATAGAGGATACATCGTATAATCTCGAGAATATGGCTCGAGAGTCTCTACCAAGCTACCGTAAATAGCTTGACTACGATGGGTAATGTGGGGGAGAGGAGTCTGCTTGGTTCCTCTCTATGTTCGTGCATTATGCATCATAGTCAACGCTTCTGGTAGTTTGCTAGAAGCGTTTTTCTTTTTATTACAACATATGGAGGGACTAAAAGTGATCAAAAAGTATTTCCAATTTGATGAGCTTGGCACAAACTATAAGAGGGAAATTATTGCTGGTTTAACGACATTTTTATCTATGGCGTACATTTTATTTGTCAATCCTTCGATTTTATCATTAAGTGCTGTGCCTGATTTGCCAAGTGAAATGAGAATGGATCAAGGGGCGGTATTTACGGCGACGGCCATTGCAGCGGCGGTCGGATCGCTATTAATGGGATTGATTGCGCGTTATCCTATTGCTCTTGCACCGGGAATGGGATTAAATGCTTTCTTTGCTTTTACTGTTGTATTGACGATGGGGATCCCTTGGCAGACCGCGTTATCAGGCGTTTTAGTATCTGGACTTATTTTTATTGTACTTACGCTAAGTGGTATTCGTGAAAAAATTATCAATTCAATTCCAGAAGATTTAAAATATGCAGTTGGTGCAGGAATTGGGTTATTTATTACGTTTATCGGATTTCAAAACGCAGGTATTATTGTTAATAACGATGCTGTTCTTGTTGGTTTAGGGGATTTGACAGATGGTAATACGCTGTTAGCTATTTTTGGTTTTATTATTACGGTTATTTTAATGGTTCGTGGTATAAATGGTGGTATTTTTATTGGAATGGTCATTACAGCTGTTATTGGGATGTTTTCGGGATTAATCGATGTACCAACGAAGATCATCGGCTCTGTACCGAGTTTAGCTCCTACATTTGGAGTAGCTCTTGAACATTTGGGGGAAATTTTTAATATAAAAATGTTAGCGGTTGTGTTGACGTTTTTATTTGTTGATTTCTTTGATACAGCTGGAACGCTCGTTGCTGTGGCGAATCAGGCTGGACTGTTAAAAGATAATAAATTGCCACGTGCAGGAAAAGCGCTTTTTGCTGATTCCAGTGCCACGGTTGTTGGGGCGATTTTAGGAACGTCAACAACCACATCGTATATTGAATCATCAGCGGGAGTAGCGGCTGGTGGACGTACAGGTTTTGCTTCCGTTGTTACTGCGGTGTTATTTTTGTTTGCGCTATTTTTCTCCCCGTTGCTATCGGTTGTCACGGCGCCGGTTACAGCGCCGGCGTTAATTATCGTTGGTGTGCTGATGGTATCATCTCTTGGAAAGATCGAATGGACTCGGTTTGAAGTTGCTGTTCCTTCCTTTTTGACATTAATTGCAATGCCTTTAACATACAGTATCGCAACGGGAATTGCGATCGGATTTATTTTCTATCCAATTACAATGATTGCAAAAGGTAGAGCAAAAGAAATTCACCCAATTATGTATGGTTTATTTGTTGTTTTCATTTTGTACTTTGCATTTTTAGTTGAGTAACTACCGTAGTTATGGATGATGAAGAGGCTTGGATCGTTACTTCCAAGCCTTATTTTTTTAAAAAAAGATAGTTGACGAGGTATGCTGTTTTTGATAATATACTTATTGCTGGTTGAAACAAGTAGTTTATGAAAAATAAAAAAGAAAAAAGTGTTGACAAGAAAAACAGTAAATGATATATTGAAAAGGTCGCTCAAACAGCCAAACAGCGACAAAGAGATGTTCCTTGAACACAGGCAAGAAACGAAAACGCCTGGGTGTGACAGTAGCGATCATTCATAA
>NZ_MQAD01000033.1:0-60718 GCF_001996285.1 Anoxybacillus kestanbolensis
CGGGGAAAAAGCACATCGCCGTTACGAAAAATATGATCGTTACACGTACGAACAAAAAATGAAGCAGTTTTCGGATCGCAGTGCACAGGCACGCATCCCATATTACTTAGCAACAGTAATTACTGTACCTTTTGTTAGAGGGTTACCGTTAACATCTGCACCATCAGTAGAATCTAATACTTTCACTGTGATAGTGCTGCTTGCTAATTGTTCAGGAGTAATAGGTGAGCTTAATTGTAATTGAAGCTTGTTGTCATTTGCTGTAGCTCCTGTAACAACATTAGCAATAGTGCTCTTAGCACCATCAATATATACTTCAAAGTCATTACCTGCACCTGCAGCTACTAAGTTAGCATCTGCTACAGCTTCAGTGAATGTTAATTCAATTGTTGTTCCGTCAATTACAACTCCAGAGCTTAGGAGTGGTTTTACATTTTCTACAAATGGCTCAGTTGAGCTATATGCATTAATTGCAACACCATTTTCTCCAGTTACAGCATTTGAAATCTGGAACGAACGGTCTCCAGTAAGAGTAATAACTCCTTCTTTAAGAGTAAGTTTTACTAGAGTTTTGTCTCCAACAAATACTGCTGATTCAAATACCTTTTGACCATCAACAGTATAATTATCAGGATTTACAGCAGTTGAGTTCATTGATTTTGAGTATTTAACATATACAGTATTTCTTTCAACTGTAGCTGGACCACCAACTGCAGTAGCATTTTCACCAGGGATAAATACGTTGCTAACAGTTGGTCTTGTAGTGTCAGCAGAACCTGTTAATGTAAACGTGATTTCTAAATCTTGAGTTCTAGCTGTAGTTCCGTCAGAGATACCTGCAGCTGGAATAGTTAATTTATAATTACCAGCTTCTTTTCCAGTAACTTTAATCTTAATTGTATTACCTACAACGGAGATATCAGTACTTTCATTTAAAGCTGCTGAACCAAATGTTTTTAAAATGTTTTCAGGAGTTGTGTATGTTCCAGTAATATCAACAGCTTGGATAGCAGCTAAACTTGGAGCTTCATTGAATGTCAATACAACATATGTGTCTGTAGCATCTGAAACAACCTCAGTTTTTTCCAATACTGGAGCACTAGCTGCAAATGCAACTGCTTTTGTAAAAGTATCTCCAACGTTATTTGATAAATCTGTATAACCGCTGATTGATACTGAATGAATTCCTGCAGTAGTTAATCCAGCTTTAGTAATTGTTAAAGTATTTGTTTCAGAATCAAATGTTTGAGTTGCACCAGTAACCGCTACACCGTCAATTGAAACGTTAGCATATACACCAGCACTAATTTGTTTTAATTTTTCACTAAATTTAACTTTAATTGTATTTAAATCTACAGTAGTGATTGATTCAATTACAGGTTTTACTTGTTCACTAACAGTAGATTTAACAAAAACTTCTACTGGAGAAGGAATTAAGTTTGATGATTGGTCTTTTGCACCTACAACTACTACTCGGTATTCTTTATTAGTAGTTAAACCAGAGATAGAAATTTGGTTTGAGTTAGCATTATGAGTAATTGTTAAAGTGCTAGTTACATCTGTATTTCCATCATAAACCTTTACAGTACCAGGAGTGCTTAAATCTTCTGAGAAATTAAGAACAGCAATTCCAGCTTCTGGATAAGTTACACCAGTAAATGTTGGCTTAGTTGTATCACTGAAAGTAATAGTTTTAGTGAATTTCTCTGTTTTCTTAGTAGAATCAGCTTTTGTTTCTACTTCGTTAACGATAGCAACGAAAGTTGTATCGTTTGCAATAGCCTTATTTAAAGTTAGTACAACTGTTTTCCCATCAGCCTGTAAAACTGGTGTCCAAGTAGTACCACTTGTTAAACCTACAAAATTATAAGTTGCAGAGTTTTCAGCTGTAGTTTTGTTAACTTCCTTGTTAAATTTAACTTCGATTTTTTTAGCATTAATCGCACTTACACTTTCAACCTTAGGCGTTACAACAGGTACATCAACTTTCGCTTTGTCTGTTGTTTGACCTTTGTAAGATACGTTGTAAGCTTTACCTTCTTCTAAAGCTGTTTTTGTTTTGATTACAACAACTGTTGTTTTTGCTTCAGCAGCTGCTGCAGCTTTGATCGATACAGACTCGATTTCAACGCCTGCGATTGCGAAGTCTTCTTTTTTCACTTCTTTCAATTCGCCGTTGAATGTCACTTCTAATGTGTTAAGGTCAACAAAAGCAACACCTGTGATGTTCGCTGCTGTGACACCAACATTCATCGCACGAACAACGAATGAAGCGAATTGACCGCGTGTTACGTTTTGTTTTGGCATGAATTCTGTGTTTTTCGTTACGCCGTTTGCTTCTAATGTTTGGATGTATTCACGCGCCCATGAACCCGCTTTGTCAAGGTCAGTTACTTTTGTTGTGTGGTTTGCAGGTTTTGTTAATTTGAACGCTTCAACAACAACTTTCGCCATTTGTTCGCGTGTGATGTTTGCGTTCGGGTTGAAGTTACCCTTCTCATCACCAGTCATAATGCCTGCAGCTTGCACGATCGCAACTGCTTCTGCTAATTCAGCTTTTTCTGCTGGAACGTCTGGGAAGCCTGCACCTTTTTGAGTAACGCCTGCATCTTTTAAGATGCGTGAGAAGATGATTGCCGCTTCACCGCGTGTTAACGATTTGTTTGGTTTAAATGTACCGTCTCCGTATCCTTTGATGTAACCTTTTGCTACTAATGTAGCGATGTCATCTGCATGTACGCTTCCTGCTACGTCTGTGAAAGAAGCGCTTGCGACTGGTGCGATCGCTGAAGCAACAACTGCCGCAGAGACTGTACCAGCTAAAAATTTGCGATAAGACTTTGGTTGGTAAGCCATCGACTTATTTCCTCCTTTTTGTTTCTCTTTCTATTTGTTTTAGCTAAATTTAAGAGATATGTACGTTCTCTCTATGAAACTCTTAAACTTAGCGAGTGAACGACTACAAACTACATTATAATTTTTTCCATGATTAAAGTCAACCATTTTTTTCAACAGTTTTTCTTTGTTGGAATAACAAAACTATTCATTATGTAGCCTTCCACCTATTCACCATTTTACCGAATGTTCGACTTTTTTCAATACCTTCCTACGTAACTTTTTGACAAAAACTTTTGTTACATAACTGTAAAGTTACGATTCTCCTATTTATGATACACTTGGAATTGTGTAAAAATGTCGAAAATATAAAAATAATGACGGAGCGAGGTGTGACGGGTGAGGCGGTTTGTTTCAGCATTGCTTTTGTTTTTTCTTTTCCCTTCCTTCGCTTACGCAAGCGATAGCTACGATCGGCTCGTTCCATTGGCGAAAAAATACGTCGGTGTGCCGTATCAGTTCGGGGGAAGTTCAGAAAAAGGATTTGACTGTTCCGGGTTTACGCGTCATGTGATGAGCGGCGTTGGCGTCACGTTAGCGCGCACGACAGCGGAGCAATATAAACAAGGAAGTGCGGTGAAAAAAGGAGACTTGCGTGTCGGTGATCTCGTCTTTTTTGAGACGTATAAAAAAGGTCCGTCACATGCAGGCATTTACATCGGAGACAACGAGTTTATTCATGCAAGTTCATCGAAAGGAATTGCTGTTTCTTCATTAGATGATTCGTACTATAAAAAGCGATACATAGGAGCAAGACGCGTGCTCGCTTATGAGCAGGCAGCTGGTCAATTCGAAGATATCGGAAATGACTTTTGGGCAAATAAAGAAATTGAAGCGTTAGGAAAAAAAGAAATTGTGCTCGGGTATGCGAAAAGTTATTTTAAACCTGATGAAATGATGACGCGTGCTGAAGCTGCAGGGCTAATCGCAGCGTATTTCGACTTCAATATGAACGATCGGAAGAAAACGTTCCAAGACGTGCCGAGCGACCATTGGGCAGTCGGTGCGATTAACGCCCTTGTCAAAGAGCGAATCGTCGATAAACAGATGACGGCGTTCCGACCGAATGAGCCGTTAACGCGCGAGCAGTTAGCGATATGGTTTGCGGAAGCGTGGAAGTTAAAGCGCGGGGCGGATGTTCCGTTTGCCGATGTAAAAGAAACAGATGCGGCGTATGATGCGATTGAAAAGCTTGTCGCATCAGGCATCGCGAACGGATATGAGGACGGCACATTTCGTCCAAAAGAAACGGTGACGCGGGCGCAGTTTGCGGTGTTTTTATATCGTGCGATACATATGAAATAGCGATGAAGGACAAGCCTTCCTCGCTATTTTTTTTGCAATGTCCGACTGAGAAAGAGCGCAAACTGTCCACGTGTCACCACGTCGTTCGGGCGATACGGATTGTTGATCGTAATTTGATTATAAAACAACGTATTGATCGCTCCATACGCCCAATGAGAAAAAGGAACATCAACAAACGATTGATTCGTCGTCGGCTGTTCGTACACATCGGCATATACCCTCGTTAAAATCGCTGCCATTTGGGCGCGAGTAATATAGTCATTCGGATATAGTTTTCCGTTATATCCCGTCAGCAGTCCGTATGATTCAGCAATCGCCATCTCTTTATACCACGGATCGGTCGGTTTGACATCTTTTGCTTTCACGACATATCCTTCAGGAAGCGTTAATTTCAGTTCACGAATCAGCATAAGCGCGGCATGGCGACGGAGTAATCGTTCATTTGGACGATACGTTCCATCTGGGTATCCTGCTACAATACCTCGTTCATAGAGGAGTTGGGCAGCTTCTTGCAATTCCTCCCCGACGACGTCTGGAAAAAGTGGCGGGGTAGAAACAAGCGAATCGATCGTTCCATACGTTACACGTAACGTCGCTGAGCCGCGATTAAATCCTTTTGTTGTCGGTTGTACGACGCGAAATAACGCTGTATCAACAAGCGTTGCTCGAAACAACCATGATACTTGGCTACTTAGTTTCGTCCCATCGTATACCGTCTCGTTAACTCCTTTTGGCACGCTTCCGATATAAACAGAAGCGTAGCGCCCTTCCCCGTCTTGCGCATTCACGTAGACGGTCGCATCAGCATATGTGTAAAGCTTGAGCGCATATACGTTATTTTTCACCGTATAGTTTGTCAGCAGCAATGGAAGCAGCGGGCTCGGTTCGTACGGAGCACCGAGTTGATTTTTCCAATACGTTTGTAAAGCTGGAAGCTCAAATGGTGTTGGAAGATGGACGTTCATTTGCATATGTCCTTTTAACGCATTGGATGAACCGAACAGTTGCACGTAATCTTCCGCCAATATTTCAGGCATATACCACTCGTATTCTCCATTCCCGTCCACATGTACAGACGGATAACGAAACAATTCACGCGCGGCAGCATATTGCGACTGCAGCCATTCGTTCGGGCGTCGCTGTTCTTTATTCAACAAATAATAATACGTAAAATGATGCCCATACTCATGTGCGAGCGTCGTTGCCATTTGTTCGACGGTCGTCCATTCATTCCCTCCATATAAATGAATGTAGCGATTCGGAAGCAGCGCAAGTTTCGGACTGACTTGATATTGCGCAAAATATTGTCCGAGCACGTTTCCGCCTGCGGGATAGTCTGGGAAAACTTTTACGCTTCCGAGTAACGAAAGCTCCGTCCCATGTTTATTTTTTAGCAGCTCTTGTTCAAGCTGAGCAAGTTTCGTTGCATTCCAATAGACGCTATAGCTTTCAAATGTGACGCCACTCGTTCCTTTATAACGGGCAATGAGCGGATAGTAATCTTCATACGCTTGCGCTTTCGCTTTATTCGTTAAATCAACGACATCGGCATGCGCTGGCGTTTGAAAAAAGAACAAAAAAACGAACATAAACAAGACGAACGGCATACGACGCATATCGACCACCTCATTCTATCAATCTACATTTATCTTAACACGGTTTCGTACATCACGTAGCTGGAAAATGATAAAGGCTGCCTAATTACAGACAGCCTTTATGTCATCTATTTTTTTATAATCGAGAGCGTGTATGGGTTGGCGTTTGGCCGAGCAAGCGATTCTTCAACGACGACATAGTACGTTCCTTTTTTCAACGAAAGCGTGCCGATTTCCCCGTCTCCATCACCGTAATGGTCGTACGTTTGAACGATCCGTCCTTTCGCATCAAAAATCGACATGACCCCATCCATCGTGCCTGGTACGTCGAGTTTGAATGTAAATGTGCCGTCTTTTGCAACGACGAATTTGTATGCGTCTTTGTCGCCGTAATCAACAACGTTCATATACCCTTTCGCTTCGTACGTATTTCCTTTTTTATTTAGCGAAAGCGGTTTGGACGGCACGTTGTTTTTCATGACAGATGATGCATCTTCATCTTTTTGAGTGAGCGACTGAATACCAAAGTTATACGACTGAAGCGACAATCCATCCCACATAAACGAGTTGACGATAAAGAAATATCCGACATTTTTCTTCGCTTGGAACGAACCGTTTACGTCGTATAACGGGCTCCAACCGTTTGGATAAAACGTGACAGCTTTATTGTATTCGTCCTCGTCAATCGTCATATTTCCGTTCGTATCTTCAACAACAGATACGATTGGGATTAATGTGCCGCGCAACGCTTTCGGAAACGATGCGTTTTGTTTGCTTGGTTTTGCATAAAACGTCAACAGTTCGGTCGCTTTCCGATGTTTGTAGTAATAGTAATCGCTGTCGTTTGGAAGGACAAAGTTTCCTGTTTTCACATCGTTAACGTTTATAACAGTCGCCAAAATCGGTTCGTTATTGTTCTCGTTTACATCTTTCGGCGCATCCATAAGCTTTTTCGACGTGATGACATACGGATCGGCAACTGGCTGATAGTAGTCGTTTTGTACTGACATGTAATACGTTTTTCCTTCTTCGAGAATGAGCGTCCAATCGGATTGTTTTTTCCCTGTCATCCAATCGAATGGCCAAAAATAGTTTACAGGGATAAGATCATCTTTTTTCCCATCGTATTCAAACAACATTGCTGACGGCATCATATCGTCAGGTGTTGCGAATGAAAATTGATATATCGCTGTTTTCGGTACCGTTAATTTGTAAAAATCTTGGTCGTAGCTAAATTGAATAAACGCCTCAGCGCGATCACCGGTGTTGTAAAGGCGTGCATTTTCTTTAATTTGTGCAACTTGTTCTTTTTCAAAGTAGCTCCAGCTTCCGTCATCGCCAATGATGATGATGTCGTTTGGCTTGCGCGTTTGTTCGGTCGCTTTCGCTTGTTCCACAGCCCCTTCTTCCGACGGCATCGGTTCACGCGCTGGGAAGTTGTCTTCATCTTGCGGGAGCGTAATCGCTTCAGCGCTTATTTGATACGGGATCGCTGAAGCGGTTGCTTCTTTTACTTTGTTGCTTGACATCGCCATATCAAGCAACATTGTATAAAATCCTCCCATCGGTTCGCTTGACGCTTCGAGCACATATTCGACTCCCGGTTGCGCTTCAAACGTCACCGTCTCCCCTTTGCTGACGCCGTTATTGTTTCCTGACGCGATCGGGAACGGAATTTCTTTATATTTTGCGTCTGGGTCGACTGGGCGATATAGTTCTTCAGCGAAATAAACGTTTAATGACGAATCGATGCCCGGCACAGCAGATAGCTGAAATTTCACCGTCGTCGGCTCTGCGACAGTAAAACGGAAATAGTCGCGGTCGCTTTCATTGTTTTCTGGAACGAACGTTAAGTTTTCTAAAGAAAACGGTAATTGTTCAATCGTCGCTGGGTTTTCTTTCGTCAAACCATCGTCCGCAAGTTCTGTAAACGACTGTACAGCTAACGTATATGTTGACTTTCCTTGTAAATTGTAGTTGCCGTTCGCATCTGTGACGCCGATCGCAAGCACACCTGGTTGTTTTGCTGTGAATAGTTTCGCTTCCATTTCACCTGCGCGGCCGTCATTCACTTGAATCGGCTTTTCAGACGTCGTTTTTCCTTCAGGATAGAAGCGGAAAACGAGCTTATAGTCGTACGTCTCTGCTCCTTCTAATAGCGCTTGCACGCTTTCACCTTGTTGGACGTTTACTTTCACCCAATGCATTTCCTCTGGCTTTGTGAACGAACCTTGTTTCACATACGGTTCTTTTGCGTCAATGACTGGCGCTTTTGTTAAAATCGTTTCATCATTCCATTTTTCTTGTTGCGGTACGTTTTTTATGTTATATTGTAGCGCTGCAACTGGATTGACTAGGCCGTTGCCGTACGTCAAGTCATATCCTTTTTCACCTAAATCCGTTGCGGTGCGCTCTAAAATCCATTCCACTTGATATGGTTTTAAATTCGGATATTTCGATAAAAGAAGCGATGCTACGCCTGCAACGACGGGTGATGCCATCGACGTTCCACTTAGCTCTGCAAAAGACGAGCCTTTCGCATAGTCGTAAATCGGGCTATATACGTCCGCCCCCGGTGCAACAAGGTCAACAGACGGGCCATAGTTTGAAAACTCAGCAAGTTTATTTTTGCTGTCGGTTGCCCCAACGCTAATGACACCTTCGTATGAAGCTGGAATGGAATACATATCGGTCGCTTCGTTCCCTGCTGCGGCAACGACGGTAATGCCAGCATCAATCGCTTTTTGAACTGCTTCCTCCAAAATCGGCGAGCTAAAATAGCCGCCAAGGCTCATGTTGATGACTTTTGCCCCTTTTTCAATCGCATATAAAATACCTTGGGCGATCGTATAATCGCTCGCTCCCCATTCCCCACCGAATACGTCAATCGGCAAAATTTTTACATTTGGGTTGATACCGTGCGCGCCAATACCGTTATTGGCATTGGCACCGATAATGCCTGCGACATGTGTCCCATGCACGTCTTTGATTGGCGCACCTGCTGGGTTAATCGCATTGTAAGCAGGGAGGAGGCGTCCTTTTAACTCTGGATGTTTCGTATCCATACCTGTATCAATGACCGCGACAGTCACGCTATGTTTTCCCGCGAGCTTGATCGCTTTGTCCACGTTTAATAGCGACAGTAAATACATATGGTCTGCTTTCGGATCAAGGGAACCGAGCCGTTTGTATGTAAAACTTGGGGTCACGCTTTTGACGGCTTTTAATTTTGCGTAATTTTTCATCACTTGCTGCATGTCTTTTCCTTTTTGTACGGTGACGACATCATATCCTAATTGTGGGAATGATTGTTTCAACGTCGCTCCTAAACTACGATGTACCGCCGTTGGAATTTTTTCATTGTACTTCACGATGAGCGTATCGGTGCTCACTTGGTTTTGTGCATCTTCGAACTTTTTGTACGCAAGTGAAGCCGATGCTGTCGTCGTTTGTTTTTTCCATTGCGCAATCGGTGCTTCCGTCGACGCTTGGGCGACCGTTGGTACGATAAGTGACGAAGCTAAACTAACAGATAATGCGGTCTTCTTCCACTTTTTCATAAAAAGCCTCCTTAAAGAGAATGTCATATATGTATTCGCCCGAACAAGCAAATACACCTACTATAACGATAAAAAACAAAAAAAGTTTCATATTTTGATAAATTTTTCTAACAATCTTACAATATCACCCAATAAACAAAAAGTAAAGAAATATTTTCCGGGTCGTGAAACATTTTGGGAACAATGGTATACTGTACGTTGAAACGATTTGATTTACAGCGAAGGAGAAGGTTCCCCATGTTGTCTTACATAAAAAAACTCGTAAACAGCGATGAAAGAAAATTAAAAAACTACTATAAAATCGTTGCGCGCATAAATGAACTTGAACCGACGTTTGAAACGTTGACAGATGACGAATTGCGTGCCAAAACAAATGAATTTAAACAACGGCTCACGCAAGGCGAAACGGTATTCGATATACAGACCGAAGCGTTTGCAACCGTTCGCGAGGCATCCAAACGCGTGCTTGGCATGCGTCATTTTGACGTTCAATTGATTGGAGGATTAGTACTAGCGGAAGGAAATATTGCCGAGATGGCGACAGGGGAAGGAAAAACGCTCGTCGCTTCCGCCCCAAGTTATTTGCGTGCGCTTGAAGGAAAGGGCGTACACGTCATTACAGTCAACGACTACTTAGCTCGTCGCGACCGCGAGTTAATTGGACAAATTCATGAGTTTTTAGGCTTATCCGTCGGTCTGAACTTGCCACACATGTCCATTGAGGAAAAAAAAGCGGCATACAATGCCGATATTACGTATGGCGTCGGCAATGAATTCGGCTTCGACTATTTGCGCGATCATATGGCATACAGCGTCGCCGATCGTGTGCAACGCCCGTTCCATTATGCAATTATTGATGAAGTCGATAGCGTATTAATTGACGAGGCGAAAACCCCTCTCATTATCGCGGGTAAAACAGGCGTAAGCTCGGAACTAAGCTACTTATGCGCACGCATCGTGGAACATTTCGTTCGTGATGAAGATTACGAATACGATGAAGAAACGAAAACGGTCAACTTAACAGAACGAGGCATTGAAAAAATCGAAAAAGGATTCGGAATCGACAACTTATATGACCTTGAACATCAAGTGTTATATCATTACGTCATTCAAGCGTTGCGCGCATACGTCATGTTTACGCGCGATGTTGATTATATCGTCAAAGACGGAAAAGTGCTGTTAATTGATATGTTTACCGGCCGCCCGATGGAAGGACGCAGCTTAAGCAACGGGCTTCATCAAGCGATCGAGGCAAAAGAAGGACTCGAACTAACCGAAGAGAACAAAATTCAAGCATCGATTACGATTCAAAACTATTTCCGTCTTTATCCGATTTTATCCGGCATGACAGGTACAGCAAAAACGGAAGAAAAAGAGTTTCAAACGTTGTACGGCATGGATGTCGTTCAAATTCCGACAAACCGCCCTGTTATCCGTCAAGACTTGCCTGACCGCGTCTTTGCGACCATCGAGGCAAAATATAAAGCAGTCGCCAAAGAAGCGAAGCGCGTACACGCGACTGGACAGCCAATGCTCATTGGGACAACGTCCATTTTACAATCGGAAAAAGTGGCGAAATATTTAGCGGAAGAAGGGCTGCCATTCCAATTGCTGAATGCGAAAAGCGTTGAGCAAGAAGTCGAGTTGATTTCGCGTGCCGGTCAAAAGGGGCAAATTACAATTGCGACAAATATGGCTGGGCGCGGAACAGACATTATGCTTGGAGAAGGCGTGGCAGAGCTTGGCGGATTGTATGTCCTCGGTACAGAACGTCATGAAAGCCGCCGCATTGACAACCAATTAAAAGGACGTGCTGGTCGTCAAGGAGATCCGGGACGTTCGCAATTTTTCATTTCGCTTGAAGACGATATGTTTCGTCGCTTCGCCAAAGACGAATTAGAAAAAATAAAAAAATCACTACAAGTGAACGATGAAGGAGAAGTATTAAACAAAGACATCCATGAGTTTGTCAACCGCGTCCAGCGCATTTGTGAAGGAAGCAACTTCTCAATCCGAGAATATAACTTAAAGCTCGATGACGTACTAAACGAACAACGTCGTACCATTTATACGCTCCGCAACCGCGTGCTTGCAGCTGACGATGTCATTCCAATTGTTGTTCATATGGTGCCATCGTTTCTTGAACGAGAAGTGGCTTATACATGTCCAGAAGATGTCATTCCAGAAGAATGGGACATCACACGTTTAGTAGCGACTGTTCAAACGGTAACAAACGAACACATTGATGTAGCTGGTGTCGTCGAGCAAAAAGAAGTGGAAGTAATCGTACAACAAGCTATCGCATCGTGGGAATCACGCGTTCACGCATTTACGTATACGGAAGAACAGCAATGGGCCTTAAAGCGCGCTTTACTCTCGCTCATCGACTTCCATTGGACAAAACATTTAGAAGCGATGGAGCTGTTAAAAGAAGGGATTGGGTTGCGCTATTACGGACAAGAAGATCCGATGCGCCAATATGCAAAAGAAGGGTTGGAGCTCTTTACACTCATGTACCACCGATTAGAAAAAGATGCTTCCCAACAACTTGCCCAGCTCATATCACAATAAGGAAGGAGATGGAACAATGTTTCCATTTTTCAAAAAGAAAAAACAAGGGGAAGATAGCACCGTTCAAGCAGAGCAATTATTTGACGGCGCAAGTGAACAACAAGATGAAGACGTGCATACGACATTATCGATTCATCCACTGATGTCACTAACAACCGAACAAAAATATTATTTTCAATATGTCAATAACGAATTACCACCGTTGAAAAAAAATCAAGTATCACTATCGGGGATAGAATGGAAAAAGGAAGGCGATCATTACGTTGTTACAGCGTTTGTCCGAAACAGCTTAGATCAGTCGATTCGTTTTGACCATATGCCACTACTGTTCATCGGACCAGATGGAAAAGTCATCGGAAGAAAAATATTCCCGATGAATGAACTTGGCGACATTCCGCCAAAAAGCAGCCGTCCGTGGCGATTTGTATTCACCACGAACGACTTATATACAGAAGACATTCCAGAAACAGGATGGAAATTGGCGTTTGAATTAAAAAAGCCACACCAGCTTGACTTAGAAGAAAGTTGGCAACAACATTTAAAAGAAGAAGATAAACAAAAGCTTGAACAGCTCGTGCGCTCCCTTACCCCACCAAAGCAAGGAGAGGTAAACGTCATGGGATTGCAAGCACTCATAAACAACGAAGGGAATTTAGTCGTAACACTACTCATTCGTAACGGCAGTGGTAAAAACATTACGTTTGAACAAATGCCATTAGTTGTCGAAGATGCATCGGGGGATGTTGTCGCACGCGGAGCATTCACGTTGAATTTGGAAGTGAAAGCAAATACAAGCAAACCGTGGACGTTTATCTTTCCAAAATCACTTTTACAAAAAGATGAATTTGATTTTTCTACATGGCGTGCCTATATTCCACAATAAGAAAAAGGGCTGATGATTCACATCAGCCCTTTTTCTTTGCCTCTGGCCACCAACCGCTCTCTATTGTAAACAGAAGGAAATAGTACTACAGTTATATTTTAGCATGATTTTTTATGTTTAACAAACATATTTTTAGTTTTTTTGGTATAAATTTTTCGTTGACAAACTTCCCTTATGTCGTTTTTCCACACGTTCAAAATAAACAATATTGAATTCTCTGCCCAGAACGAATGGAAACTGAGCGAAATGTACATAGGATGGCTCGTTCTTCAGCAGCTGTGAGGTCGTTCATCGGTGCGGGGATGTAACGCTTCTCGAGGTCATTCCAACGTTTCACACATATTTGCGCTTGTCCTTTACCAAAGAAAAACGTAATGACAATCATTAATTGATCGTCTACCGTTTTAAAAAATAAAAATAAATCGTCTTTTGTTGTGCACGTAATCATGCGGTAGCGCATCGGTTCAAGAGGCAGCTTGTTCACTGGTGAAATAAACTGAAGTGAGTCAGAAAAGTGAATGGGTTCGATTGTGCGAGATTCATAAAATGGAGGATTCGGCTTTTCTTTAATAAGCACCTCGCACGTTTTTCCTCTTTTTTTCGCTTCATGAACAATGAAATTGGAAAAATAAATATTCATCATTCATCATCCCCCTCAAGTTTTTCCAATGTATATTTTTACATTTTTCGAATATTCATTCAACTTTTTTCGACAAAAGGACTGTTTATTTTTGTTCTGAAAACGAACATTTTATTTGTTTGTTCTTAAAAAGAACAAAAAGTCCCCCTTTCTTCTTCTATCGTAAAAAGAAAAAGGGAATTTGGTGGAAGATGATGTTACAACATATCGGAGAACAAATTAGGCGTTTGCGCAACGCACACGATTGGACGCAAGAACAATTGGCACAGCGATTAAACGTGTCTCGTTCGAAAGTGAGTAAATGGGAAAACGGTGAAGTGCTTCCTGATTTGCAGTCGATTATCGACATGAGTGATTTATTTCGCGTCAGCACTGATTTTTTGCTCGGTAAACACCCGACAGATGAACAACTATTGCAAGAAGTACGATTAGCGTACGGGACAAATGACATGAGCGATGAGCAGTTATCCGTTATTCGCTACATGAATGAACAGCCGAAGCTTGCGAAACGACTATATGCGTTGCAGTCATTACCGACGCATAAACGAAAACGTTTGGAAGAGATCGTCATAAAGATGATCGATGAAATGATTGAAGCATTGAAATAAAAAAAGGGGCGTTTTCTGCCCTTTATTCAATGCCGATTAATTTTTTTAAACGATATACATCTGCTTCCGTTTGCCATTGCTTTTGTGCGTGCAGTTCAAATTTGTCATGCAGCTTGTCCACTTTTGTTTCTAACTTTCCGATGCGCACATGCAGTTCTTTTACTTCTTCACGTATTTCTTGTTTGAAACTTTCCATTTCTGCACGCATCTCTTGTTTGAAACTTTCCATTTCTGCACGCATCTCTTGTTTGAAACTTTCCATTTCTGCGCGCATCTCTTGCTTGAAGCTTTCCATTTCTGCACGCATCTCTTGTTTGAAGCTTTGCATCTCTGCACGCATCTCTTGTTTGAAGCTTTGCATCTCTTGTTTCAAGTTTTCTATTTCCCCACGCATTTCACGTACTTCATAAAGCAATTCTTTCACTGCTTGTAACACTTGGCTTTCCACGTTTCATTCACCCCTTTCATTTTTACCCCTAGCATACCACTCCCACCATAGCCGGTCAATTGAAAAAAAGAGGCTAGCGGAGAGGATGCTAGCCAAACTGTGAGGGAGCAGTAAGAGGACACATTTTGGAAGGAAGTTGAGAGGAATTGCTTTTTATCACCTCCTCGGTCTATATGATACAAAAATACAAAAATGATGTAAAATTTCGATTTTTTAATTTTCAAGCCGATTTTTTGATTTTTTCGCCGTTTTTCAGCCGTTTCTCGCAAAAAAAGTAGCCGAAAATTCAATTTTTACTTTTTCCTTTCTTTTTTTTGTTACATATTGTTCATATGATATAATAAAGGCAACTACTGTTGCGAGGTGGATGCGGTGAAAACATTTAAGCTCGTTGCCCTCACACTATTGCATGAACAAAAGCAAGATATTCCACTTATTGATGGGTTAATAATCAATAAAGAAGATGAAAACAAACAGTGGCTGATCGAAGCGTACGTCGAGCAAACATACCGCGAGCTATTTACATCGTTAAAAGAAAGCGGAGCAACGTTTGATGCGCTTGTGACCATTTCACGAAAAACGAACGATCCTGCCCATGTACGTGCGACCGTTCGCTCGGTAACGATAATGAGTGAACGAATGAGTGTACTAATGGATGCGACGCTCGTCAAACGGTCGAATCTGGCTGAAGTTGTGCTCGAAGATTTAGTTCAGCGCGGACTACATGGTGAAACGCTCCTACAACAATTTAAAGAACACATGCATACGAAAAGAGGCTGATTATCCAGCCCCTTTTTGTTTTGCAATGACAACGTATCGATTCGGCGCATCCCCGATCCAGCGAAACGGATAACATGTAATTAACGTAAGCGTCGGATGCGCTTTTGGGACGAGCACCGTTTTATCATCTGGCTTGACGATGCGAATATGTTGCACGACGTACGTCCATGTTTGATCGTTCGTGCGAATGACTAGCTCGTCTCCTCGTTGAATGTCGCCAAGCTGGCGAAATACCGTATCGCGATGTCCTGCTAAAATCGTATGATTACCTTTCCCCGGAAGCGCACTTCGTTCATCGTGCGCCACCCCTTTATTTAACTGTTGCAATCCTTCATAAATCGGCATGGATATGTTTAGTTTCGGCATAAAAAGTGTGCCGATCACATCACCTTGTTGTACAGTAGGTTGGTCGCTCCGTTTTACCGCTTCATACGCTTTATACCAACCGAACACATTTGCCCAAATGAACGATGCGCTAAAAAGAAAACATGCTATCGCAACGGCTCGCATCGTTTTCCCTTCTTCCATAACACGAAGCTTACAAAAAGTAGAGCGACACCGATCAATATGTTCAGCCCATACGAAGAAGCGGTTTTCGGCATGCGTGCAACAAGCAAACCACTTTCTAAATCAAGTGCCATCTTCCCAATGTGTGCAAGTTGTTCGCTTGCATCAATCAACACGCTCGAATTCATCCGTTCAGACGGAATATATAAATCGGCTACGAAATTTCCCCTTTCATCATACCATTCCATAACGACAGGGGCTGTAGCTGTTTCTATTTGTCCAAACGAAATCGGTTTTCGCCCATGTTCGTTTACTTCAAACACTTTCGCTTGCAGACGATACAGCGACAGCCATTCGTTCCAAAAGGTGAGCATGGCTTCCCGCTCTTTTTTCGTTAACGGTTTGGATAAGTCACGCAACACAAGCGTTTGTATTTGTTCGTCAAGGCGTTCAAGCGTTTGCTTCGCAGTCGGCGGAGTACGTTCAATCAATCCACGAATTTCGTTTTCCGTTAGTCCAATCGTCGCTAAAATATCGGTCATCGCTTGCATCGCATCGTAACGGTCGCGATAAAACGATAGCGCATACGATAAATCTTCAATAAACGTATATTGTTGCAGTTGTTCGCCAAATTGTCCGAGAAGCGCTTCCGCTTCTTCTTGCGTCATTTCATAACGCTGTAATAGGGCATCAAGCCGATCAGGCGTGATGGGTGTGCCTAATTGCTCTTTTAACGCCTCCAATGAAGAAAAATCATCGACCGTCATATTCCATTTCGCTAAATAACGCGTTAAATCGTCCATCGTCCAGCCAATATTTTGCACGTATTGTCGCAATGCTTCTTCAGAAATAGCTGCTTGCACAGGTGTGGCAACTAAAAAAACAAATAACCATAGCACGCGCATATGTTTTCCTCCCTTATGTGTGCTATGGTTATTTTGTTCGATTATTCCATTTTTATACGACTAGAAATATACTTCGTATAAGGCGCGCACCGCTTTTTCAACCGCATCTGCTTTGACGCCAAACATCATGCTCACTTCAGAGGAACCTTGGTTAATCATTTCAATATTGACGTTCGCACGCGCAAACGCTGCCGTCGCTTTCGCCGCAATACCGACGCTCCGCTCCATTCCTTCCCCAACGACCATAATAAGCGCTAAATCACGTTCAATCGACACTTCATCGACACGCAATTCTGTTACAATCCGGTCTAATACACGACGCTCGACATCACCTGCTAATTGTTCTTCACGTAAAATGACAGACATATTGTCAATGCCTGATGGCGTATGTTCGTATGAAATGCCTTCGTCTTCTAAAATTTGTAGTAGACGACGCCCAAATCCGATTTCTCGGTTCATTAAATATTTGCTGACGTTAATGCTACAAAAGCCTGTATCGCTTGCGATGCCTGCAACAGGGCGCTCGCGATGATCTCTCGTTGCAACGATCATCGTCCCCGGCGCTTCCGGGTTGTTCGTATTTTTCACGCATACCGGAATGCCACGGCGATACACAGGTTCAAGCGCTTCATCGTGAAACACCGAGAAACCAGCATACGATAATTCACGCATTTCACGATATGTTAATTCTTTTAGTTGGCACGGATGTTCCACGATCGACGGATTAACGCAATAAATGGAATCGACATCGGTAAAGTTTTCGTATAGTTCAGCGCCAACTCCTGCCGCAACGATCGAACCAGTAATATCCGAACCGCCGCGTGGGAATGTGACGATATGCCCTGAACGCGAATAGCCGAAAAAGCCCGGGATAACTAAAATGCCGCTTCTTTCTTTTAATTTTGCCAGTTGCTCATATGACTCAGGTAAAATTTGTGCATTGCCCGGCTCATCTGTGACGAAAATGCCGGCATCTTTCGGATTGACATAGTGCGCTTCATAACCGAGCTGACGAAGATAGTGTGCCATCAGCTTCGCATTGTTATCTTCTCCGCTCGCCTTTAATGCATCAAGCAAGCGCTCTGGTTGATCGTCGTACGTATCAATCATTTGTTGCAAGCTTGCCGAAATGACGTCTAAAATGTCACGTGATAAATGTAAATCGGTGACGATTTCATCATAACGTGCGACAACTTGCGCAAGCACCCCTTCGTATATGTCATGTTCGATTACTTTTTTTGCAAGCGTAATTAATAAATCTGTTATCTTCGTATCATCTTTGCATCGCTTGCCCGGCGCAGAGACGACGACAAATTTGCGCGCGTCATCCGCTGTAATGATGTTGGCTACTTTTTGAAATTGCTGTGCATTGGCAACAGAACTTCCCCCGAATTTTGCTACTTTCATATGCCATAACCCTTTCTTTCTATTTTTATTTCCTTATCATAGCATATCTTCAATCTCTTTTGTCAGAAAAATTTTTCAATTTTCGTATTCCTTCTTTGCACACACCATACGATAGCCATGAACAGCCAGCACAAAGCACATCTAGATCATCTGGTTCAACCGCTTGCTTCGTTCGTTCAATGAGCTCAGATTTCATATACACTTCGTTTTCTTCGAGCTGTAAATGGTTTAGTACACGCCGATCCATCGTCAGCACATGATCATTCGATTGTTCATCTGCTTCGCAACGGTCTACTCCATGGTGGGGACATGCATAACACGCTTCATCAAGGGCGGCGATGACGCGAATCGGGCCATCCGTACGGTCATCGCGCATAAACGCAACAATTTCGGTCATCTTTTCGACGAACGATTCACTATATCCCATGCCTTGAAAGCCGTGTACGCATAATAAATGATGTCCTCGCAACGTTCGCATAATGGTCCTCTTTTCTTTTTTATTCTCGAAATATTATACACTACTTTTCATAGTTATGCATCATTCTTTGTTGTAAAGTAACCATAAGCATCGCTGTTTTATACATTTTTCCTTCAAACGTTCCTTTTTGGATGTCGACAATGAGTTCTTGTTTATTTTTTAAAATGACTTTCGTTTTCTTTTTTTCATACGGTTGTATCATCTTGATGTGGGATGGTGCAATCCATATGCATCGATCGCTGTCAGGAGAACATGTTGGAAAGAAGTAGAGCCGAAGCGCTTCACAAACGGAGATCGGAACCATTTGCCGAATGCCGAGAATATGTTTTGCCGCGTGAACTTTTCCTTCATATGTACTTCCGTAGTAACGGCAGCTTTGTTGTATAATCTCTTTCGGCGATTGCTCTACTTTGTACGTGTTGTACAATTCGTAAACGATCGTCCCAAGCCGGCCGTATGAATCATATTGCGGCACAAGTGCAGCGGTCTCCTCCATAATCATGTACTCTTCCATCCGTTCCATCCAAACTCCCCCTCACAAATATATGTTCGCCATTATTATAATGAATTTTCATAATTTTAACAATAAAAATCCCGGAAAATGTCCGGGACTAAACAGTAAATTGTTTTCCTTTTTATGCTAAATGTTGCGCTTTATCGCTTAACGTTTGTACATTTGCGGCAATTTCTTGAACAGCAGAAAGTAGTTGTTCGTGGGCTGCTGCTGCCGTTTGTGTCTGCCTTTCTGCTTCTTGAGCGATCGTTTCCGTTTCTTTCATCGTTAAAGCTAGTTCATCAAACGCGCTCGTCATCACAGCAACTTTTTGAGCGACATCATCCATTTGAACCATGACGTCACTTGTCGTTTGTTGAATGCGATCAAACGTTTCATCCGCTTCGCGCGCAAGCACCATGCTTTTTTCCGATTCATGTCGCACATGTTGCATCGCTTCAACCGATTGTGCTGTATCTGTTTGTACTTCTTGCAATAGTTCGCGTATTTGTTTAGCCGATAACGCGGATTGTTCCGCAAGCTTCCTTACTTCATCCGCCACGACGGCGAAACCGCGTCCATGCTCCCCTGCTCTCGCTGCTTCAATCGCTGCATTTAATGCGAGTAAATTCGTTTGATCGGCAATGTTTGTAATCATCGTCGCCATTTGGGCAATGTCGGCGGAACGTTGATGCAACGCTTGAATCCATTCGCTCGATTGCGTAATAAAGCCGTTCATTGTTTTCATTTGCTCGATCATTTTATTCATAGCGGCCGTTCCTTTTTCCGCTTCTGCCGTCATCGCCCGAGCTGCTTCTGCCGCTTGTTGCGAGCGCGATAAAATATAATTTGTATCATCGACAAGCGTATAAACAGCTTCGACGTTTTGTTGCGCCCATGCGCGCTGTTTGCTCGATCCCGCTGCCACTTCTTCCATCGTTGCACCGACTTGTTCCATCGCCTGTGCTGCTTCTTCTGTGATCGCTGTTAATTCATGGGCGGATGCGGATACGTCGTGCGTCAATTGTTGGTTAGCACCGATCATTGAGCGAAATGAAGCAATAAGCGATTGAAATGACTGGGCAATATGGGCAAATTCATCGTTCGATGAGACGGACATTTGCACCGTTAAATCGCCGCTTGCCGCTTGCATGCTCGCCCGTTCGATCGCAGTAATTTGCTCCCGTACCGCCATATAAAAAGCGATGAATAAGTAAATGACAACCGCCACCGCAAGTGCACCCGCACTAATTGTCACCCACTTTTCAAACATGACGGCGCGATACTCGCTTTGCAAATGGTTTTGAAACGCTTGAAGCGAAAAACGAGCCAACTCATGCAGCTGTTCATGCGCATCGTTCGTTTTCTCGTATAGTTCAACCGACGTTAACGAAATTTGATTCGTTTGTAAAAATTCACGTTGCAATAAGCTTGTAATGCTTAATAAATCCGTCGAAATGATGTCGTTATATTGTTGTACTTTTTTGCGCATTGACGCATCGTCAACGAAAAGAGGAGCGGTTGCACGGCTAATCGTTTGCATCGCTGTTTCTAACGTATTGATCCAATAGGTCATTTTTGAGCGTTCAATTTCATACAACTCATCTTTTATTGTCAACTCTGCCGCAAACGACTGCGCCCCTCCGATCATTTCAGTAAGAAGCGGTACATGTTCAACAAAAAGACGTGCTAAATAATGATTGTTCATATCGTTGTCGAGCGATACGTGCGAACGGCTAGCAACAGAAAGCAACAGTTGATGTAAGTCGTAAATAAGGGCGTTATGGCGCTTCACCGCCTCGCTTGCCGTATACATTTTCCAATTATCTTGCACATCTTTCATTTGTTGTAATAACTGATTCCATTTTTCTTCCTCGATGAAGTCTGCTTTTTGTGCTTTATGGACGCTTTGTAATGTTTCCATTGATTTTTTCAACATCGCTTGCGCCTCTGCTACTTTGTCTTCTTTCCCATGTCCTAACAAAACGGTCGTCGTATATTCACGATGCTTTTGTATGCCGTACAGCGCATCTACCATCGGAGCGATATATGCAATTCCTGCGCTTTCTCGTTCAATTACCGTCGCTTTTTGCGTCAATAGCCGAACGTACAACACGCTAATCATAAAAAGAGTAAACATAAAAATGATTGCCAACAACATGAACTTTTTACTAAAAGGCAAGCGATTCAGTAACTTTTTCCCTAACGTAAACACCGCTGCATCCACGCTCCTTACGAAAACAATATGTACGTATTGTTTTTTATTTTATCAGACGATTCACAAAAATTATATAACAAAAATAAAAATAGGTCCAATGACCTATTTTTTATCCCGAAACAAAGCGAGCGCTTCTGCAGCTGTTTGTTGGGCTGTTTGTTGGAGCGGTGCAACGGCTTGAATCATCGCTTCTTCTCGCTCTTCTCGTTTGTTCATACATTGTTGAATATATGAAAATAGTGCTTCACCGTCCCAGTCGTCTCGTTCGACATGCGCAAACACCGGTTGGTTTGCTTGCTCGGCAAATGCATCAATTTTCGGATCGTATGATAAAGCAATAAACGGTGTATGAACGACCGCCGCAAAAATTAACGCATGTAAACGCATCCCGACGAGTAAGTCAGCGCTTGCGATCATCGCCATTTTTTCTTCAATGCTTGCATCATAAGGAGCAACGACGGCGCGCTCTTTCATCATCGCTAACACGCGACGGGACGTTTGATCATCATGATGCCCATGCATCGGGATGAATACAACATCAAAACCTGCTCCAATCGAACGGTCAAGCGCAACAGCAATTTTTCTCTCAAAATCGCGACCGCGCGGCCAATCCCGTACGGAAACAGCAACAACAGGACGTGTAAACGACTGTTGTTGCCACCAAACGGTTGGCGTTGTCGGCGGCTCTAGTCCCATCACCGGATCAGGTACGACAGTAATCGGCTTTGTAACACCTAACGTTTTTAATAGTTGTGCAGATGGTTCATCGCGCACCGTAAGACGATCGACTTGATTTAACGTCCATTTCATCAACCATTGATTTGGCTTGTTGTTGACAGGACCCATGCCTTGTGCGTACACCATGACCGGTTTGCCAAGCCATTTGGCAATTTGCATGATCCCCGTATAGTACGGAATGCTGCGCCATCCTGTTTGATCTTGAAGCAAACTTCCGCCACCGCTAATTAACCCATCGCTTTGACGGAGCGCCTGAACGATGTCACCGATTCGCCAACGATTTACCGCATGAACCCCATATGTTTGTTTTGTAAATTCAGGATCGTTTGAAAGCACGGTCACTTGCACATGTGGATCATGCGCCCGAAGCGCTTGAATGATCGCATATAAAATGGCTTCGTCGCCGACGTTATGAAAACCGTAATATCCAGATAGTACAATGTTCATCGTATCACCTTTTTCCATACCCACTTATATACGTGAATGAGGGCAATACCAATAAATAGCCCAAGTCCAAGACTATACATTGTGCGAACAAATGAAATAAAAAGTGGGATATGCAAATGTGTAAATGTATTGATAATCGACAACCATCCGATTGTCCCAACGACAAGGAGGATCGCCCCTAGCTGTTTTTGCTTATTGATGACAAATAACGCAAGCAAATAAGCTGGAAAACCGAGTAAAAACTCTTTCGTGCGTGGGCGTACATATAACCATTCTTCTAATTTTTGTCTCGCTGCTAGTTCAAGGGCACTTGCCGTTCCTGTATTGCCAGAACGTAAAACATAATACGCTAACAGAGCAAGCACAACGAAGCTAATGACGACATGTCCGATCGTAATCGGGTGTTTCCATAGTCGCTTCATAAAAGGAAGAAGCGGCTCTCGAATCATCCAAGGTAAAACGAGTACGACCATGGCAACAAGCGGAACGACATAAACAAGTTTCACCCCACGAAACCCTTCACCGACATAAGCCATATACTCATTTCCATACAGCATCGTCACAATCCAACTGATTCCGACAAACGAAATGGCGATAGCACGACCATACGCCATAAATGTACCACGCCATCCTTCTTGAACGGAAGAAGGTTTAGCGGCATATATTGGGGTAATGATAGCAACGAGCAAAGCGACTGCCTTCAAGGCTAAATCAATCGCCAACACCGTTCCTGCAACACTTAAAATGAGCGTTCCGCCGGCGGCAAGTGATGCCATCATTGGCGACACGAGCGAACGAACCGCAAGAAAAACGAAAGCAGTCGCCCCAATCACAAATCCAATTGTAGCAATAGACGAACGTTCAATTGGTGCGAACGGTTCGCTTTTTCCAAGCGTATAATGACTCGGCATATGTTGAACAATTTGTTTCATCACCGTTATTGTTTTTTCCATATTTTGTTCTGTATCTGCCGATGCATACGGACGAATAAACAAGGCACGTATGTTTCGCTCTTTAATCGCACGAATAGCGACATCAACCGCTTCATTTGGCTTTCGTTGTTCTAAATTTAAACTATGTAAACGAACAACGTGCACATCCATCGCTTTTGCTAATGTCGTCAATCCTTTCGCTTCGTAAAACTCCGTTGACAATAGGACGTATCCCGCTTCTTTCCATCTTTCGCCCCATTTTGCGACATCTGTCGGATAGCCGGCCACTTCTTCTCCTGTCGGCAACAACTTAAATGTATGTTCATTTTTTAACGCTTCAATTTGTTGAAGTACACGTACACTTGCTTCGTTCATATCACGTGCATCTGGAATACGAAGTACAACCATTAAGCCTTGTTCAATGAGACGAGCGATTTTCATTTCATCATATCCGAGTGGAACACGCTCGATTTTTTTCGCATTCCCTTCGATTATATAGTACGTTTTTCCATTTGCTTGCATCGCTTGAACGTCATCGCCAAACGTCGCTTTGAGCGATGAAACAAGCGGGAACGTTTCATCGAGCGGATAAACGACAAGCCCACGCGAAGGAAGATGAGCGACCGTTTCATTCAATAAAACGAGGGTATGTTTCCATTCGTCCATCTTTAACAACAGAACATGTCCTGATTGTTCAAGTGAATCAAGCGTTTCTGCTTCTATACTTACCGTCGTTAAACCAGCTTCTTTCAATTGCTTCCATACGTCTTCTTCTTTTTCTTCTTGCAACCATGCTTCGATTTCATCGTATGGCATCATCATTTCATACGTTCGATTGTCCCATTCTGCTTGATGACGCTTGCTGATCGCTGGGGCGATGAGCAGCAGCGAAAGCGCGATGATAATCAACAACCATTTTTTCACGTGTTTCATCCCTTCTTCGTTTGATTCAACCATTGGCGAAGCTCTTGAAGCGTTACTCCACCGAGCGCAAGTGCAATTCCAACATAAAACAGACCACCACCGATTGTTGCAATCGCTACATACACGAGCGACGCCATTCTTCCCCACGTTGGGGAAATGAGAAATAAGCCGATGCCCATAACAAGCGAAGCAAATACATAGACGATGACCTTTCGATTCCAAAACGAAAGCGATATGTGACGGCGAATCGCAACATGGTTCATCCATGTAATAAACGCATATGTGACAAGCGTCGAAATACCAGCACCAATTAAGCCGTACCAAGAAATAAATAATATGTTTGTTCCCCATTTCACGACACAGCCGATGACGATAATGACTGCCGCGCGCTTTGATTCACCGATGCCTTGTAAAATGCCTGTGCCAAGCAAAGCGAGCGAGGTGAATACGGAACTTGCTAGCACGATAGCCATCGTCAAGCTTCCTTCGTGGTTTGTAAATAAAGCGATGTTCAAAGGAACCGTTAAACCAGCTAATCCGGCCGCAATCGGCCATGATAAGAAATGTGATAGTTCAAACGATTTTTGAATCGTTTGTCGCGCTTGTGTCAACTCCCCTTTCGCTAACTGCTTGCTTAGAAGCGGAATGAGCGGGAGCACAAGCGAAGATGAAAATACGGTTGCGATTTGCACAAGGGCTGTTCCGCGACTATATAGCCCAAATAAATAGCTCGTTTCGTCTGCTCCTACGCCATACGAACGAAGCGCGAGCGGAACGGATAGCGAGTCGACTAAATTTAAAAACGGCATTGCTAGGGCACCGAGCGCAATAGGAATAGATAACGTTAAAATCGTCTTGCTCGTCTCCATCCACTGCGTGCGCGTTAGTTTCACACGTTTCGGACGGTAAGGAGAGCGGGCATACAGCGCCCGTAAGTATACGAGACTTGCAAACGCCCCAAGCGGCGAGCCAATCATAATTGCTCCGGCGATTATATCGTCAGGGTATGCAGCTTTCACCATATAAAAAGCAACAAGTAAAATAAAAGCAACGCGCACAAATTGTTCAAGTACTTGTGATGCCGCCGTCGGTTTCATATTTTCAAGCCCTTGAAAAAACCCGCGATATACCGCCATATATGGTGAGATAAGAAGCGTTGTGGATACGACAATAATCGCCCATTGCGCTTCCTCGCCACCTAGTGCTTGGGCGATCCATGAGGAGCCTCCTACAAGGAGCGAAAAGCTGAGCACGCCGAAACTAAATGCCAATACGCTTGCGGTTTTGATAAGTCGCGCGACTTCATCTTCTTTTTGCTGGGCGCGCGCTTCGGAAATTAATTTCGATACAGCAATCGGAATCCCCGCAACCGATAAAATGAGCGCAACCATATAGAGCGGATAAACGAGACTAAAAATGCCGAGCACTTTATCTCCCGCAATGTTTTGTAACGGAATGCGAAAAATGCTGCCAAGCACTTTCGAGATGATCGTGCCGAGTGTTAAAATGATCGTCCCTTTCACAAATGACTGGCTCATTTTCTAACAACCTTTTGCTTTAAAATCGTCCACGCAAAGCGCGGCAACGCCATCATCCGCTTCGCTCGCGTCGGCTGTTTCAGTAAACGATACAGCCATTCGAGATTTAGACGAATCCATAGTTCAGGGGCGCGCTTGACCACTCCAGCAAGCACGTCGAAGCTTCCGCCAACGCCCATCCATACACCACGTCCGACTGTATGCATATGTTTGGCGATCCATTGTTCTTGTTTTCCCATACCGAGCGCAACAAATACAAAGTCTGGCTCGGCTTGTTTTACTTCTTCGACAATTGTCTGATCGTTCCAATTAAAGTAGCCGTTGCGTACCCCAACTAAACGAACGTTCGGGTAGTGTTGACGAATATGTTGTGCCGCTGCTTGTACAACTTCTTCTTTTGCCCCAATCATATATACGCGATATTCATACTCATCAGCAAGCTGCAAACAGCGGCAAAGCAAGTCGTAGCCAGCCACTCGCTCTGGAAGCGGCGTTCCGAGCAGTTCAGCCGCTTTCACGACCCCGATCCCGTCAGCAACGACATAATCTGCTTGTTGAATCGTTGCCATATATGTAGGTTCTTCATTTGCTTTCATCACAATTTCAGGATTCGCCGTTACGATAAAGCACGGCTTTTGTTGTTTGACGTGCGCATGAATGACGGACATCATTTCATCCATTGTCGCACGAACAAACGGAACTCCAAGTATGTGAACCGTTTGAAACGACATACAAAACGCTCCTTTAATTCGATTGTTCGACAACATTATTAATCATATCACAATGAATATGACATTGACTATTTCTTCTTCGTCATAACATTGGTAAACTAATGGTATACATACATGCAAAAGAAAGGGTTGCATTCGCGATGGAATGGACAAATGACACAGTCAATCGAACGGTGATGGCGCTCGTTCAACAATTGACAAAGGATTGGACGAAGACGAAAGTACACTCGGAAATATTAGAGATTTTCATGAACATGCGTTTAGAGACGAAAACGGAGGAAGAGTATGTCGGATTGCTTTTAACGAACGTCGCTTTTGCGACAGAGTCAAGCTTTGCATTAAACAAAATATTTGAGCTCATTTTGCTTCATAAACAATTTCCACCTGCTGAAGCGGTGCAAGCTTGGGTAACAGATGCGCATAAAAAAATTCAAGAACAATTGCCAACGTTGCGTGAAGTATATCACAAACATTTCGGCGACGAAGAAAATATAAAACGTAAGCTTGAACTGAGCTATTGCCCTGTCTTACTAAGCAATCGAATCAAGACAGATTTCATTTTCGCATTTATTCATGAACAAAACCAGCCAATGATGAAAGACTTTTTTGACGCTGATCCGAAAGTAGTGCTTGAGGCGCTTCATCATATTAGCGGCTTTTTTGCAAGCATGATTTTAGAAGATATTGAACTCATTTAAAAAAGGGAGCCTTTCGCTCCCTTTTTTATTGTACATCGTTCATTAATTTCGCAGATGCTAAAAACTCCGCCAATGCTTTAGCCACTTCTGCCCGTGTCATATATCCAGCTGGCACAAAACGATTATTCTCCCGTCCTGTAAAAATACCAGCTTGGTACATTTTTTCAACACTGTCTTTCGCCCACGCTTTCACTTGGCTAGCATCTTTAAAGTCGGTGACTTTCTTCGTACTATCTAACTGTGTCATATCATAATTCAAGAATGATAATTCAAGCGCTCGTTTGAACATGACCGCTGCTTCCGCACGAGTTACTGGCGCATTCGGTGCAAATACACCATTACCTTTTCCTTGAATAATGCCATATTTCACCGCCGCAGCAAGCTCGCCATTTTCGTTGAACCATTCTGTTCCTTTCACATCTTTGAACCGTTTATCATATGTCTCACTCGGCAATCCAAGCGCACGAACAAGTAAAACAGCAAATTGCGCACGTGTCATATTTTCTTTTGGTGCAAACGTTTGATCTGTTTTTCCTTTAATGATGTACTTAGATGCAAGCGCCTCAACATACGCTTCTGCCCATGTTTTTCCATTATCAACATCTACAAACGTTTTATTGTTTTCAACAACGACATATGTGGAGTTTGTTAGTGATTTTACTGTTGCTTGATCGCCGTTAAACACCGTTGGCACAGAGACAAGGTTGCCGTTTGCATCAACACGCACAGCTACCGAACGTTGTGGAACAAATACTTTCGATCCCTTTAATTCACGTTCCACATATTGCGTAAACCGTGTAATCGTTTCGCTTTTTCCGTTTGCTGTAGCAACAACGTTAAACTCCACCGCATCCGATACCGCAGTTACTCCTTGAGGCGGATTGACTTTCGTCATTTCAATAACGATTTTTATATTATCTATGCTTGAACCTAGCTTTTGCGCGATTTCGGTAAGCTTCGCTTGAATTTCCGCCACAGGTAACTTATATGATGCTTTATCTGTTTGAACATTCACTATCGCTTTTGCCTCTTTTGCCGCTACATCCGCAAATAGCTTTGCTGGTACTTCCGCCTTTGCCACTTCATTCGCTCCAAGCGTACCAACGCCTAACACGATTTCTTTATTTTGAGCTGAAACAAGATTAACGATATCTGCAATTTTGTCTACTTTCACTTCGGTTACTTTTTCTTTTTGTCCTTTGCTGTTTGTTTGCTCTTTTGTCGTTACTGCATCTTGGCCAACATTTACTTTTCCATTGTCTACTCCTGTGCTTGGAGGAGTTACAACTGAACCACCGCCTGTGCTACCGCCACCTGTGCTGCCACCGCCTGATGAATACGGATTACCTGTAGCTACAATAGCAGCTATAAGCGCTGTTTTTAAAGTGGACTTGTCTTCTGCTGTTAAAGAAAGCTTTTGGTCTAATCTTGTTTTCATACTAAACAAATCGTCTAACCCTGCACCGATCCCGTTTCTTAAATCAGCATCTAGCGTAGCAAGACTTGGATTTTTCGATTCCACTCCATTGCGAATCGTACGAATAAAACTCTTGTATTGTTCTTCTGATGGATTAGACGCTAAATCGATAGCTTGATCTAAATGATTCCATACCTCTTTTTCTGCTTCTGTAAAAAATGTAATTAATTTATCAACAGTTACAGATGTACCAAACACTTGATCAAACTCATCACTATAATTCGTTTGGAACGAGCGAATTTGACTTTCTAATGTCGAACCATTGGCACTATACACAATCGTTGCTAAAGCTTTCGCAACTTCTACTGCCTTTCCTGTGCCTGCTTTGTTGTCAATGTTTTGTTTAACTGTCGAGCCAATAACGTCCTCCCAATCGCTATCCTGTAATCCATTTAAAGCTGTTGCAGCCTTATTGTAAACTGTCACACCTTCTGAACTTAAATTGTTATAAATTGCAACAAGTCTTGAGATTTTCGTACCTAGTTCATCTTGCGCCGCCTCAACATGTGTAGCTTGTCCACCAATCGCAACCGCTGGTGTGAAAGCAACCGCCGTAGCAATCATCGCCCGCAACGCCTTTTGACTCCATGGATATTTTTTCATTTCATCACCTCATTTAAATATATGTAAATATGAAAGTACTAACAACCGTAATCTATCTTTTATTTCCATAAGTTTATAGTAATTCAATTGTATGACGATATCAAGACGTATTTCCAGCTTGGTTACATTTTTTATGTCTATTGTTCTATAAAATCGTGTATGATAAACATAGCGGAACAAAGAGAAAGGAGATCATTCAAGTGAAAAAGTGGATCGTCATTTCACTTAGCATCATCGTTTTGGTTCTTGGTGGTGCAGGGGGATACTATTATTTTCTTACGAATAAAAAAGTAGATTTGAAGAAAGAGGACAAAGAAGTAGCTAAAATTGTAGAAGAAGAATATGAAATTGTGTTGCCTGATGACAGCAATTCATCTGCGTCAGGAAACGAGCAAACATCCACAACAAAGAATCCAGACGACACAAATAGTCAAGCAAACAACAATGAAACAGAACATGAGGAGGAAAACAAGTCATCGTCGCCATCCGATGAAAAAGGAACAAATAACGAAAGCAAATCAAACGAACAAAATGATACAAATGAAGAAAACAAAACAAACGAACCCGTCCAACAAGTAACGGTCGCAAGCATTAAAGAAAAGTATCGTCCGTCGTTTGAACTCCTCCAACAGCAAGCGAATGCTAAAATTGACGCGCTTGTCGATCACGCAATTGGAGAGTACAAAGAAAGAAAAGCAAATGGACAATCGGTATCATTTAATTACTTCTTCTCCAAATACAACACAGCTGCCCAAGAGCTTGAGGCAAAAACAGATGCAGCATTCAACGTCATTTACAACGCACTAGAAAACGAATTAAAAAAGAATGGCTTTAGCCCAAATCATGCGAAAGAATTTCGTGAAACATACGAACAACAAAAATCAGCGCAACGCAACGCGCTATTAAAAAAAGCGTTGAGCAAACTGTAAAAGGGAGCCCGTCGCTCCCTTTTACTCTTCATCACAATCTTCACATACTTCAAAGATGTCCTCATCGTCCCAGTCATCTTCTTCCCAGTCGTCATCATCCCAGTCAGTAAATAAGTCATCAAGTTGGTCGTGAATTTGTCCGGCAATGTCTTCAAACGCATCGTAAAACGTATCGATCCGTTTCGATAACGTACTCGCAGAAATGCCGTATTGCTCAGCAAGCTGTTTTTGTGAAATCCTTTGTTGCAAAATCGCATCAGCCATAATGTAATGAAGCGCTGCTGCGTACACTTCTGGCTTTCGAATCGTCGGATTGTACAGGCGACAATATTCCACCCAAATGAGACGTGCGGTGTCAATAATAGACAGCTCTTTTTGCGGAAAGTTTTTTTCAAATGACGTAAACACTTGCTCTTGTTTTGGCGATAAACTTTCGACATCAAACATCGTTAACCGTAACGATTTTTGAAACGTTTCTGGATACGCCTCAATCCATCGTTCATATTGTTCGCCGCACGCTTTCCAAACATCTTGTATGTATACGTATAACGGATGGGTTAAAACGACCGGGAGAGGAAAAAATGTTCCAAAACAAGCGATATATTGGCCATGAGGTACAAAAACACCCGCCAATGCTTGTCCTTCTTCTAAATGAAACTCATCCGGCATATCAAGCAATTTCATCTGTTTCGTTTCCTCTGTTAATAAGTCCGTAACAACGACATACGAATCGCGCAATTCATCTATGCAAACAAACGTCGGAAACGCCTGCCGCCACGATTGAATGATGCTATATACAGTCGGCCGAATTGCCTGCTTACGAAGCGTGCGCAAATAGTAATCGAAAATCGTCATCCCATGTGCATCCTTTTTGAAAAACATCGCCCACATACTAATGAAAAAGCGAAACACAGGTGTTGTATCTTCGTCCGTTTGTTCTACGATCATATGTTTTTGAACCGTTCGATACAAAAACGATTCGTGTTCAAATGTAGCATAGTGAATGAGATCGTGCATATGGTGAATAACGTCTTGATCGATAAGCTCATGCATCGACACAACATTATTCCCACAACAATGTTTATACTTTTTTCCACTTCCGCACGGACATAACGCATTTCGTGCTACTTTACTCATTTTCCCCACCTCAACACTTTTTCTTTATTGTAACATGTCAAAATGGAAGAAGATACATCCTTTGTGTCTTTCCTTGCAATCGTGTAGAATAAGCATTAAACGCTATAAAAAAGGAAGAGAGCAATGATTGGACAAATCGTAATATGGCAAGTAAAAGAACAAAAACCGTTCGGCTACATCGTCACAAATGGAAAAGAAAGCGCCTTGCTTCATGAAAGCCAATGCGAACGTGCGCTACAAATAGGCGATGAAGTCGAAGTATTTCTTTATCATGACCACGACGGTCGGATGCGTGCAACGATGAAACGACCGCTAATCACAACAACATCATACGGTTGGGTTGAAGTCGTCGACGTCGTACCACAGCTCGGCGTTTTCGTTCATATCGGCATTGAAAAAGACGTGTTATTATCGGTCGATGACTTACCGTCCATTCCGACACTTTGGCCGGAAAAAGGAGATCAGTTGTACTGTTCGCTCCAAGTAGATAAACGGGGACGGCTGCTCGCGAAACTCGCGGATGAAGAAACGATGAAACAAATAATCGTTCCCGCCCCTGCTTCTGCGTTTAACACGAACGTGCGCGGACGCATTTACCGTTTAATTAAAGCAGGATCGTTTCTTATCACAGAGGTCGGGTATATCGGATTCATTCACGAGTCACAACGAAGACGCGAACCACGCCTCGGTGAACTCGTCGAAGGACGCGTCATCGCTGTGAAAGAAGACGGAACGATTAACGTATCGCTACTTCCGCGAAAACAAGAAAGTTTACAAACAGATGCAGAAACGATCTACAACTATCCTGAAAGCCGTGGCGGTGCGATGCCATATAGCGACAAAAGCGACCCAGAAGACATTCAGGCGCGTTTTCATATGAGCAAAGCCGCATTTAAACGCGCGCTCGGACGGCTAATGAAAGAAAATAAAGTGTACCAACAAGACGGTTGGACATACATACAAGGGAGAGACGAAAAATGATTCGTTTTGCGACAATCGGAACAAATTGGATTACAGAAGCGTTTATTCGCGCGGCCAAACAAGTGCCTTCGTTTCATTTACAAGCTGTTTATTCTCGTCAACAAGAAACCGCAAACGCCTTTGCTGAAAAAACAGGGGCAACCGAAACGTTTACAAACTTACATGAACTTGCAGTAAGCAAAAACGTCGATGCGGTATATATCGCAAGTCCAAATGCGTTTCATGCCGAACAAGCAATCACGCTTATGAATCACGGCAAACATGTCATTTGTGAAAAACCGCTCGCTTCTAACGCCAAAGAAGTGGAAGCGATGATTGAGGCGGCACAAAAAAATGGTGTCGTGTTGATGGAGGCGATGAAGGCGACGTGTTTACCAAACTTTCAAGCGGTTCAACACCATTTACCGAAAATCGGGCGCGTCCGTCGCTACGTCGCAAGCTATTGCCAATATTCTTCGCGCTACGATGCGTTTAAGCAAGGAACGATCGCAAACGCCTTTAACCCTGCTTTTTCAAGTGGGGCATTGATGGACCTTGGCGTATATTGTTTATATCCGCTCGTTGTTTTGTTTGGCGAACCGAAAACCATTCAAGCGCATGGCGTTCGCCTATCGTCGGGCGTAGATGGCGAAGGAAGCATCATGCTCGATTACGGCGAGATGGATGCGATCGTTATGTATTCCAAAATCGCAAACTCGTATGCTCCTGCCGAAATTCAAGGAGAAGAAGGTACGATCGTTATCGATGCGATCCATACGCCAGCACGTGTTCATATTCATTACCGTGACGGGCGCATTGAAGACGTCACCGTTCCGCAACCGTACGAGCCGATGTACTATGAGGCGCTTGAATTTATGTCACTCATCGAACAGGGAGAGAAAGAATCTACAATTAATTCACACGCCCATTCGCTTGCGACAATGAAAGTGATGGACGAAGCAAGAAAACAAACAGGCATTGTATTTCCTGCTGATGAACATTTCGCCTAAAGCGGAATGTTCTCTTTTTTTATTTCATGAATATATTTTTATAAAAAATAATTGGGTGTGCTATAATTTAATATAATCATTTGCACACGAGGTGATATGATGCGCATCTATAATTACGAGTTGCTGAAACATCTCTCTTATTCGATGGAAACTCTTCAATTACTTTCAAAAATTGATGAATACAAAGGGAAGCAAGATTTGTATAAGAAACAATCTCCCCAAATACTCGAAACACTTAAAAATGTAGCCATCATTCAATCAACAAAATCATCAAACGCGATTGAAGGAATTATCATTACAAATAAACGGCTGAAAAGCATTATGGCAGGACAGACGTTACCGATGGACCGATCGGAAGGGGAGATTGCTGGGTATCGGAACGTGTTAAAACTGATCCACGCCTCATCCGATGCCATTCCGATATCCCCTTCTATCATCAAACAACTACACCGTGATTTATACGAGTATGTCCCTTCACAAGGAGGAGAATGGAAAAGTCAAGATAACTATATTAGCGAAACGTTGCCGAATGGGGAAAAGTTTATTCGTTTCATTCCCGTACCTGCTTTTCAAACAGATGAGCACATGCGCCTTCTCTGTATGACTTTTCAAGATACCGTTCAAAAAGGTGACGTACATCCATTGATCGCAATTGCCATCTTCATTTTAGATTTCCTTTGCATTCATCCATTCCACGACGGCAATGGACGGATGTCACGTTTATTAACTCTTCTTTTACTATACAAATTTGGGTACGAAGTCGGTCGTTATATTAGTATAGAAACACTCATTGAAGAAAGCAAAGAAACATATTACGACGTGCTAAAGCGCTCATCAATCCATTGGCATGAAGGGAAAAATGATATTTTTCCTTGGCTACATTACTTTTTATCGATTATCGTTGCTGCATATAAAAAACTTGAAGAGCGTGTGGGCTATGTAGAAACAAGTCGCGGAAATAAACGAAAGCGCATTAAAGATTTTATTGAAGGGAAAATTGGATACTTTACAAAAGAAGAGATTCGCTATGCCTGTCCTGACATTAGTGAAGCAACGATCAATCGCGTCTTAAACGAATTAAAAGAAGCAAAAAAAATCACCCCAATTGGTAAAGGAAGAAGCGCAAAGTGGAAAAAAACTAGTGAATAAGCGAGCGTCTATGCTCGCTTATTCGCCTTCCAAACCATCCATAACACAATCGTCGCCCCGATCATATCGATGATGACGTCAGAAAATAGCGCCGTTCGCTTCGGTTGAAACGATTGATGCCATTCATCGAACATGGCGCAAAAAAGCGTCAACAACCAAGCGACACGGTATGAAGCCGTTGCTTTCCATGCAAAAAACGCAAACGTTCCAAATACCATCATATGCGCACATTTTCGAACAATAAAATTCCATGAAAACAATCCGTCGCTCACAGGACGGTTCGTATGAATGCCAACATATTCAAGAAAACGACGAATCCATTGTGCTGTTTGCTCCCCTGTAAATAGCGGAGACTCGGTAAAATAGTAAATAAGCGCACACCATGCAACGACAAGACCCCACCATATCATACGATTTGTTTTAGTCATCATTCAGACCCTTTCTATATACGGAAATCTTCCCACCATTCTATCTCTTTTTCCTCTTTTTCACAACAAAAAAGCCCCTCCCAAATTGGGAAGGACAACATGTTACAGCTGACTAGCAGGACCGAAAAATTCATAATGAACCCGCTCTTCAGCCACCCCACATTGCTGCAGAGCTTCTTTGACAGTTTTCATAAAAGGAATTGGGCCGCACATGTATACATCGACATTCGTTTGCCCGATAACAGACCGCATAAATGAAGCGTCAATAAATCCTTCCTTCTTAAAATACGGATGAGTTCGGTCAGCTTCTGACGGTTGTTCATAACAAACATAATAAGATACGTTCGTTTGTTCTGCGAGCATGCGCAACTCTTGATCAAATGCATGAACGCGACGATTGATTGCCGCACAAATAAAAGTGATTGAACGATTTGGCTGTTGTTTTACGACTGACTTCGCCATACTTAATAATGGTGTAATACCTACGCCACCGCTAACGAATATAACAGGAGTTTCCTTGCTCATGTCGATTGTAAAATCACCAGCTGGTGCACTTAATTCAAGCACGTCCCCTTCTTTTACATGATCATGTAAATAATTCGATACAATACCGGCAGGCTTTTGTGCTGTTTCAACTTCCCGCTTTACACTTATACGGTAGTGCGATTTCCCTGGTACATCCGATAAACTATATTGACGAATGTGCGTATATTTTTCGCTTGGAATTTGCACTTTCACACTTACATATTGTCCTGGAAGAAAATCGCTTATTTCCCCTCCATCTTGTGGAACAAGATAAAATGATGTGATAACATCACTTTCTTTCACTTTTTTCTGCACAACAAAAGGACGAAAATCAACCCATCCTCCTTGTTTTTTCGCTACCTCATCGTACATTTGTTGTTCTACTTGGATAAATACATCAGCAATTACGCCGTAAGCTTCTCTCCATGCTTCAATCACTTCATCTGTCGCAGCTTCACCAAGTACATCTTTAATCGCCATCAATAAATGTTTACCAACGATCGGATAATGCTCCTTTTTTACCCCTAAACTACGATGTTTATGACCAATTTGTTTAACAACGGGCAAAATGTCCTCTAAACGATCAATATGCTTCGCTGCTGCATATACAGATGCGGCCAACGCCTTTTGTTGTCTCCCTTGCTTTTGGTGAGCATGGTTAAAAATGTTCAATAACTCCGGGTGATTAGAAAACATCAGTTCATAAAAACGCCGTGTAATTTGTTCCCCATATTGTTCTAACACAGGAGCCGTTGATTTGATAATTTCAATTGTACGTTCGCTTAATAAAGATTTTATTGCGCCCATCACACATATCCCCCAAAAACATATATTTTATATACATGTTTATTGAATCATATAAAAAACAAAAAAGCAATATATAAAATACATGTTTTTTTATCACATAACGGCGAGACGAAAGAATGTGCTACTATATAAAGTAAATAACAAATGAAAGGTGAAACATTATGCAGTTAACGAACTATACAGAATATGCGTTGCGCGTTCTTCTCTTTTTAGGAACGTTAGAAGAAGGTGAAAAAACAAACATTAAAGAAATTTCCCGCACGTTTTCCATTTCAGAAAACCATTTAAGTAAAATTGTATACGACCTCGGAAAACTCGGACTTATTGAAACGATTCGCGGGCGAAACGGTGGCATTCGCCTCGCTAAAAAACCAGAAGACATTCGCATCGGTGCTGTCGTTAGGCAAACGGAAGAGAATTTATCTCTCGTTGAATGCTTCGCCGCTCATGGAAACGACTGTATTATTACGCCCATTTGTCAGTTGAAACATATTCTTCATGAAGCATTGCAAGCATTTTTACAAACACTCGACAATTATACACTTGCTGATTTACTACAAAATAAGCAAACATTAAAAACATTTTTTAACTTCCCTCGTTTGTAAACAAATAGAGAGCATGCTAAAATGAGGACAAATTTAAGAGAAGGAGATGCTGTCATGTTACAGGCGATGTTGCCGCAAGAGTTGATGACGAAAGCGGCTCAACGTGTCATAAAGCTGCTACCGTACAAAAAACATAGCGACTTAATTAAACGTGCGTGGCAGTTGTATCGCACCGGGCATGTATATAACGTGGCGATCGAGGACAATGTGCTGAAAGGGAAAGTAACAGATAAAGGACATACATATGAGCCGTCTTTTCGGTTAAAGCAGGCGGCGGGCTCATCGTGTACTTGCACAGCCGTCGGTCTATGTCCGCACAATGTTGCGTTATTTTTATATGCATACAATCAAATTGATGCAGTCGGGAATTTAATTAGAACATGGAAAGAACCAGCGACAAAACGAAAAAAAGCCGAAAGCAATGAAAAACAAAAAGACGTACAAGCGAAACAACAAACCGTTCAGCAACAGAAGCTAAACGAGAAAAATAGAAGCAATACGTCAAACAACACAAATATCGTTGACGCGTGGTGGCAATCGTTTGAAGAAAAATATCGCCGCATCCCGCTATACAATGTAACGGAAGAAGAACATATGCGCAGGCTCGTTCAATCGTTTTTCCCAACATTCGAACGTCCGACATCTAAAGCATCGTTTTTAGACCATTTATATTATGTCCATGCCGCCTTATTTACATTTATTAAACTTGTTCATATTCCACAACAACCGTGGGGCTACTCCGCAATGATGCAAGAGCGGCATGTGGAACAATTTTCTTCAACCGTCCAACAAGCACTCACAAATTTAGCGAAAAAACCGCGTACAAAAAGTCATGAACAACTTTTATACGCTACCATCCCATACGTAAGAAACGTATTGTCAGGCGAATTAACGTACTTTAGCCAAATATTAGATGTATACGAAATCATATGGACAACCGTATTGACCGACGAAACATATCGCCAAGAGGAATGTACATGGGCGATTGAGCAGTTAAATAAGAAACAAACCGTAGAAGAAAAAATACCGTTTATCGGCGCAGCTTCGTACGTGTCGTTTTTGCTTGAAAACGATCATCGTGCGTATCAGCTCATTGAACCGTTTCCATACTTAGCAACAGGACATATCGTCCGTTTTATGCATATGTCATTTGCGAAAAAGCAAATTCAACGTGGAGCTGATTGGTTCCATCGGCTCGAACAAAATGTGGAAACGTACTTATATTCGCTTCATATAACTGACCGTGAGTGGTTTGTTCAACATGTACTATCTGCCTATGTCCAATATAGTATCGCTACAAAAAATGAACAAACCGAACGGTACGAACAGCTTCTTCAAAAGCTGCTTCCGTACAGTTTTTATACGTACATCGATTACTTATTTGATGAACAAAAATGGAAAGAGCTTATTGAATTATATATGCTTGAAAAAGCAACCGTCGACATGATTCATCCGCTCCATTTAAAAGCGGTCGAACAAGCGGACCGTTCGCTCGTTCTTCCTTTGTATCACCAAACGATTATGCATTATATTAAACAAAAAAATCGCAGCGCATACGAACAAGCAATAAAACATTTACGAAAACTGCGCGCCCATTACCGCGCCTTAAAACAAATGTCGCGCTGGGAAACATATATCGCAACATTAGCTGAACAAACGAAACGATTACGTGCCTTTCAAGATTTATTACGGAAAGGGAAATTCATATGATGCAACTTGAACTAAAAAGCCGCTGGCTTGAAGAACAAAAACAGTTTTTCATTTATAGTGATGATGCGCACCCAGATGAGTGGAAAGAGCTCGTCTTTTGTTGGCATGAAGAAACGTTTTACGGGACATTTGCGACAGTTGATACAATCGGAAACCATATTGGCGTCCTTCTTTCGCCTTGGGAGGCGCTTACGTTTTTTGCTTATCCATCGTCCAATCGATTTATTCATATGATATGGGACGAACAAAGCAAACAATTTCAAACATGGGCAAAACAAATCATGGGACATATCGAACAAAAGCAGTTTATGCCTGACTTTGAAACATGGAAAAAAGGGCAATTCGGCTGGAAAGGTACAGAAGAAGATCATCCGTTCGTTGCGATGTGGCGCTCTGAAGCAATAAACGACTGGATTCAATCGGACGTGGAGCTAAAACAAACGTGGCAACAAATCGTTGAAACATATCCGCTACTGACAAGCGACAGCGTTTCATTTATGGACGAGCATGACTGGCTCACCGAAATCGGCTGGGACAAAAACCGCCCGCCATTTATCGTCGCCATTCGTTTAAACGAACCAGAGGAAGATGGGGGAGCATGGTCGCTTGAAACGGTGCTCATCGACGCAGCAACAAACGACATCACCGTGTATCCGCATATGCCGAAAGCTTGGCAAGCGTACGCCAACCATATTGAACGAGCTCAACAACGCTGGCAAACAATCGTTCCATGGCTGAGCGAAAATGGGGCGCTGCGCACGCAACTAAACGAAGAAGAAGCGTTGCGCTTTTTAGTGGAAGCGACAATCGAACTCACCGAAGCAGGCGTTCGCGTTATCGTTCCGGAATGGTGGGAAGTCGTCAAACAAACGCGCCTTCGTGTAAAAGCACGAGTGAAATCATCGGCGACATCTGTATTCGGACTCGATGCACTCGTCGATTTCGACTGGCGCATCGCTACAAACGGCATCGAACTGACGGAGCAGCAATTCGCGGAACTCGTCGAACAAAAGCGCCGCCTCGTGCGCATTCGCGATCAATGGGTGCAACTTGACCCTGCCGTCATTCAACACGTACAAAAGCTGATGAAACGAGCGAAACAAGAAGGTTTATCGCTTCGTGACGTGCTGATGCAAACGCTCGCGGAAAAAACAAACGAACAACATGAAGACGATGAAGCGATTGACATTGAACTAAATCGCTCGTTTGCCACACTCGTACGAAAAATGAAAAACATTGACCATATCCCAATGGTCAGTATTCCGAGCACGTTCCACGGCACGTTACGTCCATACCAACAGCGAGGCGTCGACTGGCTTGTCTTTTTACGCCAGCTCGGTTTTGGTGGCTGTTTAGCAGACGATATGGGTCTTGGGAAAACGATACAAATGCTAGCCTATCTCGCCTATGTGAAAGAAAACGAGAAACGAAACGGCCCTGCTTTACTTATTTGTCCAACGAGCGTCATCGGCAACTGGCAAAAAGAATGTCAGCAATTCGTCCCGTCTTTAACCGTCTACGTTCATCACGGATCCAATCGTGGACATGAAGATACGTTTGTCGAAAAAGCAAAAAGCTGTGACCTTGTCATTACATCGTACAGTTTGGCGCATTTAGATTTCGACGACCTCGCAAGCATCGATTGGGATGTCATTTGTTTAGATGAAGCACAAAACATTAAAAATGCCCAAACGAAACAAGCGCGTGCCATTCGTAAACTAAAAGGGCGCCATAAAATCGCGCTCACCGGTACACCGATTGAAAATCGACTAAACGAACTTTGGAGCATCTTCCACTTTTTAAACCCGGGCTACTTAGGCTCACAAACAGAGTTTCAACGTCGCTTTGCAACGCCGATTGAAAAAAACGGAGACGCACAAGCAACGGAAAAACTACAAAAACTCATTCGTCCATTTTTATTGCGGCGAACGAAAACAGACGAACGCATTGCGCTCGACTTGCCTGATAAACTCGAACAAAAAGAATATTGCCCACTCACCGTCGAGCAAGCATCCTTATACGAACAAATTGTACAACAGTCGCTTGAAAAGCTCGAACAAGTCGATGGGTTTGCACGACGTGGCATCATTTTACAAATGTTAAACAGCTTAAAACAATTATGTAACCATCCAGCACTATACTTAAAAGAAAAACATCCAAAGCAAATCGTCGAGCGATCGCATAAAGTAGAAAAGCTGCTTGAGCTTGTTGAACAAATTCGCGAAAACGGGGAAAGTTGCTTAATCTTTACGCAGTACATTCAAATGGGCGAGATGATCCAACACCTTCTTTCTACGCATTTGAAAGAAACTGTCGTCTTTTTAAATGGAAGCACACCGAAACAAACGCGCGATGAAATGATCGAACAATTTCAAAACGGGAAGTTTCATATATTCATTTTATCGCTCAAAGCGGGCGGGACAGGTCTAAACTTAACAGCCGCCAACCACGTCATTCATTTTGACCGTTGGTGGAATCCGGCTGTGGAAAACCAAGCGACAGATCGAGCGTATCGCATCGGGCAAACGAAATTTGTTCATGTGCATAAATTCATTACAACCGGGACGATTGAAGAAAAAATCGACGATATGCTTGAGAAAAAACAAGCGCTCAATGAACAGCTCATCCAAAGTGAAACGTGGATTACCGAACTATCCAACGAACAATTGCGCGAACTATTTACGCTTTCATGAGGTGAAATATGGCAAAGAAAAAAGGAACGAAGCAACAAACGTTATGGGAAAAACTGCTTGAACAAATGGCAAAAAAGTTAGAAGAACGAAAAAAATAAACAGCCGACGCGACCGGCTGTTTATTTTTGAATATAAAACTTTCTCGATAACGTAAAGCTATATACAATCGGAATGACAAATAACGTTAAAAAGGTGCTGCTAATCAGTCCACCGATAACAGTAATCGCCATCGGCTGATTAAGCTCTGCTCCATCACCGATCCCAAAAGCAAGCGGCAACAGCCCTAAAATTGTCGTTAACGCCGTCATTAAAATCGGACGAAGACGAAGTTTTACCGCTGTGACAATAATGTCTCGTTCTCCGCGCGCACGCAATTGATTCATATAATCGACAAGGACAATCGCATTGTTAACAACAATTCCCGCAAGGACGATGCCTCCGATAATGACCATGACGCTTACTGGCGTCTGCGTCAACAATAATCCGCCCGCAATTCCAATGACCATTAATGGAATTGTAAACATAATAATAAACGGATGTTTAAACGATTCAAATTGCGCCGCCATCACAAGATAGACGAACGTCACCGCCAACCCAAACGCTAAAGCTAAATCATCAATGGACGACTCAAGCAACTCGCGATCTCCCCCGAAAACAATATCCGTTTCTGATGGAAGATCGAGCTTTTCGATTTCCCGATCAACAAGCGCTGATATGTCGCCAAGTGTCACGGAACTTTTATATTTCACCGTAAACTGGACGGCGCTTTGTTCATTTACTCGCTGAATTTGAACACGGCTTTTTCCGATCGAAACGGATGCAATGTCGCCGAGCTTCACAAATGATCCATCCGGCTTTTTCACAAGCAATTGTTTTAAATCGGCAACAGAATTTTTTACGTTTGGATCGTACTCGACCATGACGTCATATACGTTGGCATTTGTGTCAATGATGCGCGTCGCTGTCATTCCGCGCGTCATTTGTTGGGCAACGATGGCGACTTGCGCTGGTGTAAGTCCATGTTGCAACGCTTTTTCCTGATCGACTTTCACTTGTATTTCATCGACTGTTTCTGATAAATCGGTTGTCACTTCTTTGACTTGTTTTAACGAAGCGAGCCGTTTTTCAATTTTGCTGACGACTTGCTTCAATCGCTGCTCATCCGTATCTTTTACGCTAAATGTTAACGTATTTGGCGCACTTCCGGTCGATGCTTGCAAGTTAAACGACACTTCCGCGTTTTTGTTCACTTTTTTCACCGCTTGTTGCACAGGGGATTTTAACTCATCAACGACGATGAACACCGAGCGATCACGCTTATCTTTCGGCTTCATTTTCACGTATATTTCCGCGACGTTGCTTTGCGCCGTTCCACGAAACGACTGTTCTTGTGTCGAACCGATTAGGCTTACGTACGTTTCGATGTCATCGACGCGCTTTAATTCATGTTCAATCGCTTGAACAACACGTTCTGTCGCCTGTAAAGAATCACCGTCACCCGTTTGCACACGAATCGAGAAAAACCCTTCGTCTGTATTCGGCAAAAACTCCATCCCGACTTTCGTTAACCCGACCACACCGACACCAAGCAAACTAACTGCCAACAACAACACAACAAAACGGTGGCGCAATGACCAACGTAAGCTTCGTTCAAGCGCACGCATCGGGGCGGAAGATAACCGCGCTTCTTCGCGGTAACGTCTGCGTGGGCGCAACCAACGGCTCGCAAGCATCGGCACGACGGTTAATGCCACGAACAAGGAAGCGAGCAAACTAAACGCAATCGTTAGCGCAAACTCGGTAAATAAATCACCGATTAATCCGGTAATAAATAATACCGGAATAAACACAGCTACACTCGTCAACGTCGATGCGACGATAGCGCTGCCGACTTCGCTCACTCCGTCTTTTGCCGCTTCTTTCGGCTCTTTTCCCATCGCTAAATGGCGGGAAATATTTTCAATAACGACAATAGAGTTGTCAACAAGCATCCCGATCCCAAGGGCTAATCCGCCAAGCGTCATAATATTTAACGTAAAATCGGAAAAATACATTAAAACAAACGTCACAATGACAGAGTACGGAATGGCGATGCCGATAATGATTGGACTTTTCATGTTTCGTAAAAAAATAAACAGCACCGCCATCGCAAACGCCCCACCTAACACGAGCGACTGCGCGATATTGCGAATCGTCCGTTCAATAAACTCCCCTTGGTCAAATAATATATCAGCATGGACGTGTTGAAATTGCTCTTTTTTCAATAGCTTGTCTAACTGTTTTTGAAACGCTTTGGACACTTCCGCTGTGTTCGCATCCGCTTTTTGCAACACGCTCATTAACACAGACGGCTGTTCATTCGTTCTTGTGATCGTTTGTTGTTCGTCTGAAACGAGTTCGACTTTCGCGACATCTTGTAGACGAATACGCTTTTTTGTCAACGGATCAATCGTAATCACGAGTTTTTTTAATTCATCGACCGATTGTACCGTACTTAAAATGCGCGTCGACAATTGTCGTTCATCGATGACAACTGTTTCCCCTGGCAACGACACGTTATTTGCTGAAATGAAGTTTGCAATATCTTGTTGGGAAAGCCGATACGTGCGCAGTTTATTTTGGTCGACGAGCACACGTACACGCTTTGTTAGCGTGCCAGATACGTTTACGCTCGCTACCCCTTCCGTTTTTGCAAGCTCTGCTTTTAACTGTTGCGCTAACGCTTGTAATTCGTCCGTTCCTTTTTTGCTCGTTAACGTCAGTTGGATGACTGGAAACTGCGATGGATCAAACTTTAAAAATCGCGGCTTTTGCACGTCATCAGGAAGCGGCGTTTGATCGATCCGCTGCATGACGTCATTTTGCCTATCATCGATGACAGTCGCCCATGAAAACTGCAGTAAAATGAGCGTCGAGCCTTCTTGCGACGTAGACGTCATCGACTTTAACCCCGGCAACGTCGCTAAGCTACTTTCTAGCGGCTTCGTCACTTTTTCAAGCACTTCGGTCGGCCCAGCTCCCGGATACGTCGCCACAACAACCCCAACGGGTGGTTGAATATCAGGAATAAGCTTCATCGGAATATTCAATAACGATACCGCCCCTAAAAGAATGACGATGATCATCGAGACAATCGTCAACACCGGGCGCCGAATCGAAAAATGGCTAATGTTCATCCCTTCGCCCCCTCTGCATCATTCTAATTGTTAGGGTAGCGAACCGCTACGTGTATGTCAAATTTTACATTAAAAAATAATCGGCCACATCATGACCGATTATTTTTTCTTCACAAATGTTTCTTTTTTAAACGACCGCAACAAAGAAAGAATCATAAGAAGCATGATAACCGTAAATGGAAACGCCGCAATAATTGATGCGGTTTGAAGCGCCTGTAATCCGCCTGTCCAAAGTAAAATGGTGGCGGTCGCGGACTGAATGATTCCCCAAGTCAATTTAACAGAGTTTGATGGATTTAAACTTCCATTTGTCGTCTGCATTCCTAGCACAAATGTCGCCGAATCGGCTGATGTAACGAAAAACGTACAAATGAGTAAAATCGCTAACCCCGATAAAATCGTGCTCAATGGGAAATGTTTAAAAACAGAAAAGAGCGCCATCTCAATGCCTGACTCATTCATCGTTTCCATAATGTCTGCCCCCTCAAACATTTCTAAATACAGGGCAGATCCGCCAAACACAGAGAACCATAGAGCGCTAAAAATCGTCGGAACGAGCAATACACCGATCATAAACTCTCGCACTGTCCGTCCCCGCGACACGCGCGCAATGAATGAGCCAACAAACGGAGCCCAAGCAATCCACCATGCCCAGTAAAAAATAGTCCAAGCACGCGGCCATTCACTTTGTTCGAACGGACTTAACCGTAAACTCATAGATGGTAAGTTTTGAATATACGAGCCGACCGTTGCGGTAAATACATCCATAATAAAGTTTGTCGGTCCTGCAAACAGCAAGAAAAACATCAAAAGCACTGCAAGCATCACATTCGTATCACTTAATATTTTAATGCCTTTATTCAATCCTGTTTGGGCTGACAATATAAATAATACCGTAACGACAATGATAACGACGAGCTGTGTCGCAAAACTGTTTGGTATACTTGGAGAGAGGTGAGACAACCCCCCACTAATTTGAATCGCCCCTAATCCAAGTGAAGTCGCTACACCGAAAACGGTCGCATAAACCGCTAACGTATCGACGGCAATCCCCGTTAATCCATTTACACGCTCACCCAACACGGGACGCAGTACGCGGCTAATCACTCCCGGCTCTTTTTTCCGAAACTGGAAATAAGCTAACGCTAGCGCGACAACCGCATAAATCGCCCACGGGTGCAATCCCCAATGGAAAAACGCATATCGCATCGCTACACGAGCAGCTTCTGCTGTTTCTGCTTCACCAACAGGTGGGCTGTAAAAATGATACATCGGCTCAGCCACGCCCCAAAACACTAACCCGATTCCCATGCCGGCACTAAACAACATCCCAAACCACGTTCGATAACGATACTCCGGTTTTTCATCGTCCGCACCTAGTCGAATGTTTCCATACTTTGAAAAGATCATAACGAAACAGAAGACGAGAAAAGCCGTTGTGGCTAGTAAATAAAACCAACCAAACTTATGCACTAGAAAACTTTGTACGTCGCCGCTCACTTTCGCCAAATGAAATTGCGGCAATACACTTTCCGGGATCACTCCCCAACCAATAAATAAAATCGCAATGACAAGAGAAACATAAAAGACAGGTGTTGTGTTCCTCATCAAATTCCCCCTTTTTTCATTGTGCTTATGGGGATCGTGTTAGCGTCTTCGGGTATTTGTGAAACAGGCGACCATAATTATGGTAACAAAATGGAAAGGGGAAGTCAAATAATACGACTTCCCTTGGTTACATATCCTTTTTATGCCAACGCCATGCACTTGCGATAATGTCTTCGAGCGAACGTGTCGCTTGCCAACCAAGTTCACGAGCAATTTTTTCAGACGAAGCAACGAGTCGAGCCGGATCTCCTGGACGACGCTCCGTATATTTGATCGTCGCCTGTTTCCCCGTCACACGCTCGCACATATCGATCACTTCTTTGACCGAATAACCGAGCCCGTTGCCAAGATTGTATGTCGCTGTCTTTTTCTCGTCCGAAAGAAGGGCGTGCAGCGCGAGAATGTGCGCCTCCGCTAAATCGGTCACATGAATGTAATCGCGAATACATGTGCCATCTGGCGTATCGTAATCTGTGCCAAACACCGAAATTTTATCACGCAATCCGAGCAAATGTTGCAAAATAAGCGGAATTAAATGCGTTTCCGGATGATGATCTTCCCCAATGTCCCCGCTTTCATGCGCACCTGCCGCGTTGAAATAGCGCAACACGACGTAACGTAAATCGTACGCCGAGGCAAAGTCTGAAAGCATATGCTCGATCATTAATTTCGAGCGACCGTACGGATTAATTGGGTTTGTCGGGCAATCTTCCGTAATAAGATCAACGTTTGGAATGCCGTATACAGCCGCTGTCGATGAAAAAATAAAATGTTTGACACCATATTCCATCATCGTTTCCAATAATGTCAGCGTCGCTGCGACATTGTTTTTATAATATTTCATCGGTTCGGCAACCGACTCGCCTACTAAACTATTTGCCGCAAAATGCATCACCGCATCGATCGGATATTTTTCAAAAATGCACACAAGCGTCGCCCGATCGCCTAAATCGCCATGCACAAACACCGCTTTTTTATCAACTAAATACCGATGCCCTGTCGATAAATTGTCGAGCACAACGACCTGCTTCGTCTCAACTAATTGTTTGACGACATGGCTGCCGATATATCCCGCTCCACCAACGACTAAAATCATAAAGAAACTCCTTTCATCGCAATCTATTTCCATATTACTACACATATATGGAAAAATTGAGAACCACTTTTTCTTTATTTTATCGGTTTTCTCCCAATCGAATGGTATTCAATTTCATATTTTTTTATATCATCAAGCGCATAACAATTGCGTCCATCAAAAATAATCGGCGTTTTCATTTTGTTAACGTATACAGATAAGTCCAACTGGCGAAATTCATCCCATTCCGTTAAAATCATTGCCGCATCCGCACGTTCGAGCGCCTGTTCTACCCGATCTGCATATATGACTTCCTTCGGCAACACACTTTTCGCTTTATTCATCGCAATCGGATCATAAGCAACAACGATCGCCTGTTCCGCAACAAGCTCACGCGCAACAACAAGCGAGGCGGCTTCCCGCATATCGTCTGTATTGGGCTTAAATGACAAACCGAGAAGAGCGATTTTTTTCCCTGCGAGATGTCCAAATCTTTTTTTCGCTTTTTCAATTAGCTTGCGTTGTTGTTTATTGTTTACTTCAATCACTGCCTTCAACAATTCGAAATCGTGATCGATATTTGCCGCAATTTTCGCTAACGCTTTCGTATCTTTCGGAAAACAAGACCCGCCGTAACCGATACCAGCACGTAAAAATGCCGAACCGATGCGTTCATCCATTCCCATCCCCGCTGCTACTTGTTCAACATCTGCCCCTACTTTTTCACATATGTTCGCAATTTCGTTAATAAAACTAATTTTCGTCGCTAAAAAAGCATTCGAAGCATATTTAATCATTTCTGCACTGCGAATATCGGTTTGAAAAATCGGAATGCCAAACGGCCGATGAATATCTGCCACAACAGCTGCCGCTCGCTCATCATCCGCACCGATCACAATGCGATCACCATGAAACGTATCATGAATCGCAGACCCTTCACGCAAAAATTCCGGATTTGATACGACATCGATATGCACATGTGGAGCGAGCTGCTTAAACATACGTTGTATTTCATGATTTGTCCCGACCGGCACCGTACTTTTCGTGACGACGATCACGTCTTTCGTCACCGCCGAAGCAATGTCTCTCACCGCTTGTTTCAAATACGTCAAATTCGCCGAACCATCTTCATTTTCAGGCGTGCCGACCGCAATGTAAATAACATCTGCTTCTCGATATGCGCGCGCCCCATCTGTCATAAAAAACAACCGATTCGCTTCCATATTTTCTTTCATTAACGGCTCAATGCCCGACTCATAAATCGGCGAGATACCTTGTCGCATCCGCTCGACTTTTTCTTCATCGACATCCACACACGTTACCCGATGCCCAATATGCGCAAGCGCGACCCCTGTCACTAAGCCCACATATCCTGTTCCGACGACGACAATGTTCATTGCTAACCTCCGTGCACGTTTTTTTTCAGTTTACACAAACGTGAGCGTGTTTGCACGATACAGCTATCGAAAAAAATGAAAGATTTCTCTTATAAAAACATAGAAACTCGTCTATCATTATAGTAAAAGAAAAGGAGGAGAAAGTGTTGCAGAAAAAACAAACCGTCTACCAATTAAAAATCGCCTTGCGCGGTATTCGTCCTCCCATTTGGCGACGTGTACTTATTCCAAGCAATATTACATTCGATCAACTTCATCTGATCATTCAAGAAGCAATGGGTTGGAAAAACTATCACTTATATCAATTCGAAACAGGCGATGCGATCATCGATGTGCCACACCCTCTAGACGATTTTTCACACCCTCGGAAAGATATGCTCGATTCTCAAAAAATACGGATGAAAACATATTTAAGTCATGAAAAGGACAAAGTTTTATATACGTATGACTTTGGCGACAATTGGGAGCATATCGTTACATTAGAAAAAATTGAAAAACGAATGGAACCGTTGACACATCCTATTTGCATTAAAGGAAAACGAGCATGCCCACCAGAAGATGTCGGTGGCATTTGGGGGTACCAAGATGTAATCGATATGATGCAAGACGATACAAGAAAACAAGAACGGGAAGAGTTTCTCGAGTGGTATGATGAATGGTACGGAGACGACTTTGATCCGGAATATTTTGATATAGAGGAAGTAAATAGAAGACTAGCAACAATCAAATTCAAATAAATGCCTTTTTTAGGGCTGACTCAAAAGTCCGCTTTTTAGCGGTCTTTTCGGTCAGCCCCTTTTCTGTATCTCCAAATGCTCCTTTAACCGTTGCAAAATGGCTGAGCGGGGCGTGACAGGCACCGTTACAGGCGGTCCTTTATACATTCCTCCACATAAAATAACCGCACGGCTTTCAAATTTGGTGAAATGTATAAAAATAAAAAACTGTATTGTAAGCGTTAACAAATGTCATTATAATAACTTCAAACGCGTTTATACTTCAGTGCAAACGTTTGCATCTTTACTTCACATGAAAGGATGTGTATAGATGAATAATGTGAAAAAAGTATGGTTGTATTATTCTATAATTGCTACCTTAGTTATTTCCTTTTTCACACCTTTTTCAACAGCACAAGCTAATACTGCACCTGTCAACGGAACAATGATGCAATATTTCGAATGGGATTTACCGAATGATGGGACGCTTTGGACGAAAGTAAAAAATGAAGCTACCAATCTTTTTTCGCTCGGTATTACAGCGTTATGGCTTCCTCCAGCGTATAAAGGAACAAGTCAAAGCGATGTCGGATACGGCGTGTACGATTTATATGACCTTGGGGAATTTAATCAAAAAGGAACGATTCGAACAAAATACGGAACAAAAACACAATATATTCAAGCCATCCAAGCTGCCAAAGCCGCAGGGATGCAAGTATATGCAGATGTTGTATTTAATCATAAGGCGGGGGCTGACGGCACAGAATTTGTCGATGCGGTTGAGGTAAACCCTTCTAATCGAAATCAAGAAACATCTGGAACATATCAAATTCAAGCATGGACAAAATTTGATTTTCCTGGTCGTGGAAACACATACTCCAGTTTCAAATGGCGTTGGTATCATTTTGACGGTACCGATTGGGATGAAAGCCGAAAATTAAATCGGATTTACAAATTCCGCGGTACAGGAAAAGCATGGGACTGGGAAGTCGATACAGAAAACGGAAACTATGATTATTTAATGTTCGCTGATTTAGATATGGATCACCCTGAGGTTGTGACAGAATTAAAAAACTGGGGAACGTGGTACGTCAATACTACAAATATCGATGGATTCCGCTTAGATGCCGTAAAACATATTAAATACAGCTTTTTCCCTGACTGGCTAACATATGTACGTAATCAAACAGGAAAAAATTTATTTGCCGTTGGGGAATTTTGGAGCTATGACGTCAATAAGCTGCATAATTACATTACAAAAACAAATGGATCGATGTCATTATTTGATGCACCTTTGCATAACAACTTTTATACCGCTTCCAAATCGAGTGGATATTTTGACATGCGTTATTTATTGAATAATACATTAATGAAAGATCAACCTTCACTCGCTGTAACACTTGTCGATAACCACGACACGCAACCAGGGCAATCTTTACAGTCATGGGTCGAACCTTGGTTTAAACCACTTGCTTACGCCTTTATTTTAACGAGACAAGAGGGATATCCTTGCGTATTTTACGGTGACTATTATGGAATCCCAAAATACAATATTCCAGGGTTAAAAAGTAAAATCGATCCGCTTTTAATTGCTCGTCGGGACTATGCCTATGGAACACAACGTGATTACATTGACCATCAAGACATTATTGGATGGACACGCGAAGGCATTGATACAAAACCAAACTCTGGACTGGCGGCTTTAATTACTGACGGCCCTGGCGGAAGCAAATGGATGTATGTCGGTAAAAAACATGCTGGAAAAGTGTTTTATGATTTAACTGGCAATCGAAGTGACACAGTAACGATTAATGCGGATGGTTGGGGAGAATTTAAAGTAAACGGAGGCTCCGTTTCGATTTGGGTGGCTAAAACGTCAAACGTCACATTTACAGTTAATAATGCCACAACAACTAGTGGACAAAACGTATATGTTGTCGGCAACATTCCAGAACTCAGAAATTGGAATACCGCAAATGCAATTAAAATGAATCCATCTTCTTATCCGACATGGAAAGCAACAATTGCTCTCCCACAAGGAAAAGCAATTGAGTTTAAATTTATTAAAAAAGACCAAGCTGGAAATGTGATATGGGAAAGCATTTCTAATCGAACGTATACTGTTCCTTTCTCATCAACCGGATCATACACCGCTAGTTGGAATGTGCCATAAGCATATGTTCATTCACATGAAAAACATACATTTTTGTGTAGTTGTAAAGAAAAAGGATGTCCCTCGAGACATCCTTACTTTATTCCTAAATGCTCCTTCAACCGTTGCGAAATGGCTATACGTTCTTCCTCTGGTACAATCAAATAGTAGATCCCGTTTATTTTTTGACCTTTTCCTTGTATGTGTAGCTGCTCGATATGACGTCGTGCTTCTTTATAGTTCGCTTGAATTTGTTTCATGTCGTCAAATGTCAAATTTGTTTTTATATTTTTTCCTATCGCTTCAAGTATGTCACCATAGTTTGTAAGAGAAGAGAAGCTAGCTCCTTTTTTAATAATTGCCTCAATCACTTGTTTTTGCCGATCTTGTCTGCCAAAATCGCCACGTGGATCATCATAGCGCATACGAGTGTATTTCAATGCCTTCTCACCATTTAAGGTAATTTCCCCTTTAGGAAACGACTCTCCTTCATATTCAAATGAAAAAGCATTATTTACTTTTACACCGCCAACGGCATCTACGATATCTTTAAAGCTTTCCATGTTCACTTTAATGTAATAATCAATTGGAATGTCTAAAAATTGTTCGACCGTCGCAAGCGTCATTTCCACCCCACCAAAAGCGTACGAGTGGTTAATTTTATCCTCTTTCCCTTTACCGACAATCAATGTGCGTGTATCTCGCGGAATGCTTACCATTTCTATCGACTGCTTTTTCGGGTTTACTGTCATAACAATTAACGAATCTGCCCGACCGCGATCATTTTTTCGTTCATCCACCCCAATAAGCAAAATCGAGATCGGTTGTTTTTCTGTAAACGATAGCTCATCTGGGCGTTTTTCTGAATGTTCACGTTGAATAGGTTCGTGTATTTCGCTGATCGTTTGTTGTAGTTTGTGATAAACGGAAAACAGGTATGCCCCTACCAATGCAAGACATACAGCAATTGCTCCGATCCATATACGTTTTTTTCGCTTCGGTGTCATTTGCATCTTCCTTTGGGTCATGGATATTTTCATGTGAAGCGTAACATACGGCTCGACAAAAGACAAGAATGAGGCATCATCTCTTTACGCAAACATTCCCCTATCTTAATCGTCGATACAATTGAACAAGCTCTCTTCCTCTTGAGTTCTTTTGAAATTTCTGGACTAAATATAATCGATTTCATGGCGAGTGTAAAATAACCTAAAATAGCGATATGTTGTTCTAATAATGTCAATTGTTCATCCACAGTGAAATATGTTCGGCCGAGGTCTCTTTGCTCAAATTCAACAGCCTTTGAACGAATAAACTCCTGCACATCCTCATTTTTCGGACAAAAAAAATTGGGAAAGACCTAATTCAAGTATCTCGGTCTTCCCCATTAGCGCTCTAAGCGGGATAATAATTTTACTAATCGCTCATCGCTTCTTTCGATCTGTTTCATAAGACCTGTTTTTTTGACAGATGGTGCAGGAGCATCTAATACCTTAGCCAAACGCTTTGCCTCATCATTTGATGAAATGAACGTTGGCTTTCCAAATGAAGACGTTGCCATTTTTCATCACCTCTTCATCCATATTATACCCTTCACGCAAAGGAATATAAAGCCCCTTCATTAGAAGGTGTAACAGGTACAATTCCAATTTCCACCTAAAAAACTGCTACTTACAAACTGATTGATAGATGTCATCCGCGGAAAAGGAGTATGCACTTAATAATTATTAAAACTCCGATCGGGATTGTGTACAGGATCAGGCACATTTAAATCCGATTGACGATCTCTTAACTGAGCAACATGTTGATAAATAGCATCTTCGCTACGACGGGCAATGGTGCTAGACTGTTCGTATTCTTTAATGATCTGTGCTATTTCTTTATTACTTTTTTCAGGAAAACGATCGAGGTAGTAATAAATGCATAAATTTTCTTCCCTTGTCCAATGAGGTGCCTTCACTTTTTTCACCATCCGATCTTCAAAATTTTTTCTCATTTATCATTTCGATAACTCTTCTCTCTATTCCTTCTGGATAAATGACTTTTTTGTAAATATGATACTTATTTGTATAATATGGTTTTTTACTAACTTAAAATATTGAATATTAAGTTTATTTTATTTAAAAATATATGCTAAAGAAGGATATATTTCATAGTAGCCATCGGCCATTCACTTTTGACCGTCTACACATAACTTTTGCGCTAATTCCTGGATCATCTCTTTAGCCGTCACCTCATTCGACTTTCCGCGTTCGTACGCTTCAATTAAAATGCGTTTAAATTGCTCGATTTCTAACTGTGCAAACTTTGTTTCCAATTGTCTCTCCCTCCAATAAAAAACTAGCCCCCTGCTTATTTACGCAAGAGGCTTACGATTACGTCAATGACACGTTGTTGTTGCTCGATCGTCATGCTTGAACCAGACGGCAAGCAAAGACCATTCGCAAACAATTCATCCGAAACGCTACGCTCTTCTTCATGCGGATAATACTGCACACCTTCGAACAACGGTTGCAAATGAAGTGGCTTCCATACAGGACGGGCTTCGATATCTTCCTCCGCAAGCGCGTTGATAATATCCATTGGCGTCACGCCAAGCGCTTGCTGGTCGATCGTCAACGTTGTCAGCCAGCGGTTGGACATCGACCCTTCCAATTCGGGCATAAAGTGAACGCCTTCGATATCCCCTAACGCTTGCACGTAACGGTCAAAAATCGCTCGTCTCGCTTTCACCCGCTCGTCCAACACTTCCAACTGCGCCCGACCGATTCCAGCAACGATATTGCTCATGCGGTAGTTGTAACCCATTTGGCTATGTTCGTAATGAGGAGCCGGATCGCGCGCCTGCGTCGCTAGAAAACGAGCTTTTTGTAACGCCTCGACATCGTCAGAGACTAACATTCCTCCGCCTGATGTTGTAATGATTTTGTTTCCGTTAAACGAATAAATGCCGAACTTGCCAAACGTACCACTTTTCTTCCCTTTATATGTAGAACCAAGCGACTCCGCCGCGTCTTCCACCACTGGCACTTGATAATGATTGCAAATGGCTAAAATCTCATCCATCTTCGCGCTTTGACCGTATAAATTAACAACAATCACCGCTTTTGGAAGCTTGCCTTCCCTCTTCGCCGCTTCCATCGCTCTTTCTAACGCCAACGGAGACATATTCCACGTATCAGGCTCCGAATCGATAAAAACAGGCTCCGCCCCTTGATACAAAATCGGATTGGCACTTGCGATAAAAGTCAATGAGGAACAAAAAACTTTATCCCCCTGTCGGACATCCAATAACCGTAACGCAAGATGAATCGCCGCCGTCCCCGAACTAACTGCCGCCGCACCTTTTACGCCTACATATTCCGCCAACTCTTTTTCAAACGCATCGACATTCGGACCGAGCGGCGCAATCCAGTTTGTTTCAAACGCTTCATTGATATACTTTTGTTCGTTTCCGCTCATGTGGGGAGGGGAAAGGTAAATTCGTGATTTATCTACCATTATCTCTCATTCCTTATGCTGTAGGATTCGTTTATCAACATACTACTAATCTAACAATCTTGTTGGGCAACCAACTGCTTTTTTGAAATCAGGTATGTCTCTAATCACGACCGAACCGGCCCCAACGATACTCCATTTGCCTACCTTTATTCCTGGTATGACTGTAGCAGAGGCACCAATATGAGCTCCTTCCTCAATCGTAACGTTTCCTGTTAACGTCACGTTGGGAGAAATGTGGGCGTAATCCCCTACATAGTTATCGTGCTCGATGATCGCCCCTGTATTAATAATGACATGACTTCCAATTTTCGCAGCCGCATTCACAACACAGTTTGGCATAATAACCGTTCCTGAACCGATGCATGCAGAAGGGCTAATAACAGCACTTGGATGGATTAACGTCGCAAATTTTTCATCATCAATCCTAACCCGTTGTGCAATTCTAGCGCGAACATGATTATTTCCGATCGCAATTACAATCTTTGCACACCCGTCTCTAGCTAACACATCGTGAACAGAAGAAATGGGCCCATACAATATTCCATTCTTTTCGACCATCTCTTCATATTTATCATCTAAAATCGCTATGATTTGATAACATTCACTAGATGAAATAAGGTCTTGAACAACTTTGCTATGACCACCTTCACCAATGACAACAATAGGATCCATCTTAATCATCCACTCTTTTTCTCTTTCGTACCAGTAAACTTTTCCATCGTTACATGTCCTTGTTGGCTAATTCCTTCAGATTTCAGCACTTTCAATACCGTCAAAAAAAGAATTTTCAAATCTAACCAAAACGACTGATGATCTACATACCAAACGTCTAATTTAAACTTCTCTTCCCATGAAATCGCATTACGCCCATTCACTTGCGCCCATCCAGTTATCCCTGGTTTTACTTCATGACGGCGGGCTTGTTCAGGTGTGTATAACTCTAAATATTCCATCAACAATGGTCTAGGTCCTACTAGGCTAATATCCCCTTTTAGAACATTAAACAACTGTGGCAATTCATCGAGACTATGCTTCCGAAGAAACTGCCCAAACGGAGTTAGTCTTAGATGATCAGGTAATAGCTCTCCGTTTTCATCTCGTTCATCTGTCATCGTGCGAAACTTATACAAATAAAACGGTTTGCCATGCAAGCCAGGACGTTGTTGTTTGAAGATAACGGGAGAGCCTAATTTATAGCGAATAAGTATCGCAGTTATTAACATGACAGGTGATAATATGATTAAAGCAATAAGAGAAACGACAAAATCAAACCCCCGTTTTAATATAGTTATCACCCCGTTTCTTTGAAATAAAAGTTAAACCTAACAAACAAGCCAAACGATAAAAGCTCTTTCACTTTTATCATGCGGCCGTTCTCTCTAAAATCATGTGTTTATTTTTTTAATAACACGCTTTCATACCCATTCGGATTATTCAATTGCCACCGCCACGCGGCACATTTCTTCAATGCCCCGTTCCGCTGCCCAACCTAGCTCTTTTTTTGCTTTAGTAGGGTCCGCATAACAAATGGCTACATCGCCTGGACGGCGACCGACGATTTTGTACGGAATTTTGATACCTGTCACTTTTTCAAAAGCAGATACCATCTCAAGAACGCTATATCCTCGTCCTGTACCGAGATTATACGCCTCTACCCCTGTTGTGTTCATTACTTTTTCCAATGCTTTCACATGTCCGATTGCTAAATCAACGACATGAATATAATCGCGAACCCCGGTACCATCTGCCGTTGGATAGTCATTGCCGAACACGCGAAGCTCTTTTAATTTTCCTACTACCGCTACTTGTGTAATATACGGCATTAAGTTGTTCGGAATTCCGTTCGGGTCTTCCCCGATTCGCCCGCTTGGATGCGCCCCAATCGGATTAAAGTAACGTAAGAGCGAAATGCTCCATTCATTATCGGACACATATACATCACGCAAAATTTCCTCAATCATCAGCTTCGTCCGCCCATACGGATTTGTTGCTTGAAGTGGAAAATCTTCAGAAATCGGCACATGCTCTGGTGTTCCATATACTGTGGCCGAAGAGCTAAATACCATCTTCTTTACACCATACGCTTGCATTACTTCACATAACATTAACGTACCGGTAATATTGTTATGATAGTAACGAAGGGGAATCGCTACCGACTCCCCTACAGCTTTCAACCCGGCAAAATGAATCACCGCTTCAATGGAATGTCTAGAGAATACCGTTTCAAGCTCATCCTTTTGAAGCAAATCGATATGATACACGGGAAACTCTTTTCCCGTAATCTCGCTGACTCGCTTTAACGCTTCCGGTTTACTATTTATAAATGAATCTACCACAATAATATCATATCCTGCATTCAATAATTCAACACAGGTATGGCTACCGATATAACCAGCGCCACCTGTTACAAGGATTGTCATTTGGGTTCCTCCATAAAATTAAAGTCATTCTCTAATAAATCGTGAATAAATTCTCTGCATTTCATGAAGAACATTTGTTAAGCTATAAGGTTGAATCTCATTTAAAGAAGCTTGTCCCATTTGCTCACGTAGTTTTTTATCGTTAATTAACTTTACAAATGACTCGATTAAAGATTGATCATCTTCTAAGTCGACTACAAATCCATTTACTCCATGTTTTACTAAATCCCTTGATCCCCTTATATTTGTTACAACTATCGGTTTTCCAGAAACCATTGCTTCCATGACGCATCTAGGTAAACCTTCATGAAAAGAAAGTAAAGTTACAATATCTGACTGTGATAAGATTTCCGGAATATCTTTTCTAAATCCCAGAAAGTGAATGTTTTTTAATTGATTTTGCTCTACATATTTCTTTAGCTCCGCTTCTTTTCTTCCTGTTCCAACAATTAAACAGTGAATATTTGGAGAATAATTTAGGATATTTTTCCAATTGCGTAATAGATATATGTGGTTTTTCCTTTCAATTAACTCTGCAATACATGTAATCACAATGTCATTGTCTGCAATGTTTAATTGTTGGCGAACATAGCCACTAGAATCAGTACTAACCGAATATTGATCAAAAGATACACCTACTCCATGTGTAAAAAACAAAGACTCCTTTTCTTTAAACCCAAGTTTTTTTCCGTTATCATAATCTTCCTTGTTCATCACTATCAAACCGTCTGTCCATCTTCTCGCTAGTTTTTCAGCCGTATAATAGATAAGCCAGTTTTGAATAGGGGCTCCTTTATAAAAATGAAATCCATGAGCCGTATAAAGAACAGGTCCTTGTTTACATTTTTTCGCCATATAACGAACTAAAAAAGAAGCAACTGGCGTATGCACATGAATGAGGTCAAAATAATGATTATGAAAAAGATGGGTTAGCTTACTCATCGCTTTAAAGTTATCTATATGATAAGGAGAACGTGAAAAGGGGATGTCCCAACAGACGACCCCCATTTCTTCAATTTCTTCTTTCCGACCATGATCAGGATTAGCTGCAGCATGCACTTCATAACCTTTTTCTTGAAGCATTTTCATAAATGGTTTATGAAAAGCAGCTAGGTGAGAATATACTGTTGCTGAGAACAACACTTTTTTTGTTCCGTTCACGATTGAATTACCTTCCTTTACAAAAAAATGCATTTGTGAGTCACCCTAGGATTACATCTTTACCAAAAACTTCAGATAGTAAATTTGAAGTAACTATTCAGCCACATCATAAAATGAGCTGAACATTTTTTGTATTTCTTAATCTATGATATGAGTATTCATATCATAGATAAGAAGATGAATTACATGTTGACGGTACAACAAGCTGTATTTACAGTAGAAAGCTTAAACGGCAAAGTCCAACAACAGAAAAAACTCACTGCTCACCAACAACAAGTCATCCATCAGCTGTTGACAGAAATTAAACAACTACGCAAAAAAATGAACAACTGACATATGTCGTGTTCAAGAACTGGAAGCACGCACGAAAAAAATAGCCCAGATATCCATTTTAAAACACATTTTTAACTTTTTTACCAACACACATTCTTCTCGCAAACCTAACATCAGTACCCCACAGTCAAGCCCAGTCGAACGGTTACGGAAGAGGAGTGATCGTCATGGTCAACGTCTTGCATAAAGATCAAAATAGATATTACCCAGTCGATTACTCGTTTTGAATAATAAGTTTTACAGTGTCCAGATGAGGTGCTACGCTACATCGGGTATTCTGTGTGAACCAGAGGTTAAAGTTTCAATCTGGATGTATATAGAATCTCTAGAGAAAACAATATTAACCGCAGAATAATACACTATGAAACATTAGGCATTCTGTATAAACGGAGACTGGGTGTACCTCAGTATCTATACCTTAAGTTACAGTTTCTGTACTTGTAAGGATCTGATTTCATACAAGTTACCATAGTTATAATAAATGATTTTATCTTTATTTTTTATTTTCACATAATTTCTTGTATCAAAAATAACAGGTTGTTTCATAAGATTGATAATTTGTTGTTCATCTAATGATTTAAATTCATTATGATCTGTAAGAACTAAAATACATTCAGCATCTGAAATAGCTTCTTCAAAAGAAGAAAGCTTAAAGTTTACTTGCTCTTGCTGAACATGTGGGTCATAAATTCCTAAGCGATACCCTTCTTGTTGCAAGATATTTAATACATCCATGGCTGGACTTTCACGAATATCATCAATATTGCCTTTATAAGCTAGACCAAATACAGCTATTTTTGAACGATTATCAGGTACAATTTTTTTCAATTGCTCTACAACAAAGTAAGGCATTGAATTATTGATTTGACGCGCGTCCGAAATCAATACAGATTGCTCTGGAGCTTTTTCTATAATAAAATACGGGTCAACAGCTAAACAATGGCCACCTACTCCTGGACCTGGAAGGTGTAAATTTACCCGTGGATGATGATTCGCTAATTCAATTACTTCAAGAGCATTAATTCCTAGATGTTCAGAGATTTTAACTAATTCATTTGCTAACGCAATATTAACATCACGATACGTATTTTCCATTAATTTAGCCATTTCTGCGCTAACGGCGCTCGTAAGTAAAATTTGACCTTTAACAAAGCTACGATAAACTTCAGCAGCTTTTTCTGCCGATTTCCCATTAATTCCGCCGACAATTCTGGTGTTTTCTACTAATTCAATTAAAATTCGACCCGGTAATACGCGTTCAGGACAATGGGCTAAATAAATGTCTTCTCCCACATTCCAACCTTGTTCTCTTAAAATTGGTGCAACAACATCATCAATTGTTCTCGGAGGAATTGTAGATTCAACAATAATAATGTTGCCTTCCTTAATATAAGGTAAGATTGATTTTGTTGCCGAAATAACATAATCTAAATTCGCAGTATGGTCTTCATTATGTGGAGTAGGTACCGCAATAATAAAGCAATCCGCATATGTTGGTTCTAATTGAGCACGTAAACTTCCTTGCTGTGCGACTTTCTTAACTAGTTCTGCTAAACCAACTTCTTCAATATGAATTTCCCCTCGATTTATCTTTTCAACAGCGATTGGGTTGATATCCACTCCTACGACATTCCAACCCGAGTCAGCAAACACCGCAGCCGTTGGTAAGCCAATGTAGCCTAAGCCTATTATACAAATATTCCTCATAATAAGTTTCACCTCTTTATTATCCAGATTATCTCGTAACTATTCAGCCACATCATAAAGTGAGCTGAATATTTTCTTCTTTCCTTGTCTATGATGTGAATACTGATAGACAAGAAGGTGAATCGCATGTTGACGGTA